>NZ_JBFRFR010000018.1:0-105784 GCF_052114925.1 Bradyrhizobium sp. 2TAF36
GGACCAGAGCTCGCTGATGGACCAGAGCTCGCTGATCGGCAAGATCTTCATCGGCGTCGGCACGCTGCTGACGCTGGCGTCTGCCGCACGCATGTTCTTCGCTTGATGCTTGGCCTGGTTTTTGGCCTGATTTTGGGGTGAGGGACCTCGTCCGGAACGCGCGTCTCGCCGCGCGTTCCGGACGGCCTCGTTCCGACAGCTTTTCGGCCCTTGAAGCCCACCGCGCCAGCGGGCACATTGCCCGCCCAATCAAACGCGTGGGTGGAGCATGAGCACGTTCGAACACATCATCGTCGAGAGCAAAGGCGCGGTCGGCATCATCAAGCTGAACCGGCCGAAGATGCTCAATGCGCTCTCCTTCGGCGTCTTCCGCGAGATCGCCGCGGCCGTCGACGATCTCGAGGCCGATGACGCCATCGGCTGCATCGTCGTGACCGGCAGCGAGAAGGCCTTTGCCGCCGGCGCCGACATCAAGGAGATGCAGCCGAAAGGCTTCATCGACATGTTCTCCGAGGATTTCGCCGCGATCGGCGGCGATCGCGTCGCGCGCTGCCGCAAGCCGACCATCGCCGCGGTTGCGGGCTATGCGCTCGGCGGCGGCTGCGAGCTCGCCATGATGTGCGACTTCATCATCGCCGCCGACACCGCCAGGTTCGGGCAGCCCGAAATCACGCTCGGCACCATTCCCGGCATCGGCGGCACCCAGCGCCTGACCCGCGCGATCGGCAAGTCGAAGGCGATGGACCTCTGCCTCACCGGCCGCATGATGGATGCGGCGGAAGCAGAGCGCTCAGGCCTCGTCAGCCGCATCGTGCCCGCCGACAAGCTCATGGACGAGGTCATGGAAGCCGCCGAAAAGATCGCATCGATGTCGCGGCCCGCCGTCGCCATGGCCAAGGAAGCGGTCAACCGCGCCTTCGAGACCACGCTCGCCGAAGGCATGAGCGTCGAGCGCAACCTGTTTCACGCGACCTTCGCGCTGGAGGACCGCTCCGAGGGCATGGCGGCGTTCATCGAGAAGCGCAAGCCTGTCAACAAGAACCGGTAATGCCCGCGAGCGGTCAGGCTGGTGTAAGGCTTCGCCGCTCTGGTGCAGAAACCCTGTGACGCACCTGCAACAAGCACGGAATAGATGGGGGTTTTCCCCGCGGCAGTTTGCCTGCGGGACCCCGGCTGGTTAAACAGTTAAGAGGCCACCGTCGGCGGGGGCGGACAGCCGGGGTTTAGCAGGATTACATGATTGGGCGTGCCGCCAGAGTTGGTCGCGTGATGACGCGGCATCGATCGGGCGTGGGTCCTGTGCTTGCGACATGGACCACGCTGGCGCTCTGTTGCGCCCTGCCCTCCGCCGCATGGGCGGAAGCCCTGCCGGAGGCGCTCGCCAAGGCCTACCAGACCAACCCGCAGCTCAATGCCGAGCGCGCGCGGCAACGCGCCACGGATGAAAACGTGCCGCAGGCCCTCGCCGGCTACCGGCCGCAGATCGTGGCAAGCCTCAGCGCCGGCCTGCAATCGGTGCGCAATCTGCTGCCCGACAACACGATCCAGACCGCCAATCTGAAGCCGTGGATCATCGGCGTCACCGTGACGCAGACCCTGTTCAACGGGTTCCGCACCGCCAACAGCGTCCGCGCTGCGGAACTTCAGGTGCAGTCCGGCCGCGAGGCGCTGCGCAATGTCGGCCAAGGCGTGCTGCTCGACGCGGTCACCGCCTACACCAACGTGCTGGCCAACCAGTCACTGGTCGAGGCGCAACGCTCCAACGTCGCGTTCCTGCGCGAGACGCTCGCCGTCACCCAACGCCGCCTCAACGCCGGCGACGTCACGCCGACCGACAGCGCCCAGGCCGAGGCGCGGCTCAGCCGGGGGCTCGCCGACCTCAACGCCGCGGAAGTCGCGCTGGCGGTGAGCCAGGCGGTCTACGCGCAGGTGATCGGCAATGCGCCATCGCAGCTTCGGCCCGCCGAAGTCGTCGACCGCTATCTGCCGAAGAGCCGCGAGGATGCGCTGACGACGGCGATCCGCCAGCATCCAGCGGTGATGGCGGCGGGCTTCGACGTCGATGTCGCCTCGACCAACATCCGCGTCGCCGAGGGCGCGCTGCTGCCGAGCGCCAGTCTCCAGGGCAGTGCCAGCAAGAGCCGCAGCAACGACCCGACGCTGAGCACCATCGCCGAAGACCAGGCCTCGATCGTCGCCAACGTCACCGCGCCGATCTACGACGGCGGCCAGGCCGCCGCACAGACCCGACAGGCCAAGGAGATCACGGCGCAGAGCCGGCTCGTGCTCGACCAGGTCCGCAACCAGGCGCGCACGGCGGCGACCAGCGCCTGGGTCGCCAATGAGGGCGCCAAGATCACGGTCTCCGCTTCCGAATCAGAGGTGAAGGCGGCGACCGTCGCGCTCCAGGGCGTGCAGCGCGAGGCCGCCGGCGGGCAGCGCACGACGGTGGACGTGCTGAACTCGCAGGCCGATTTGATCCAGGCCAAGGCCCGCCTGATCGGCGCACTGCGCGACCGCGTCATCGCCTCCTACACGCTGCTCAGCGCCGTCGGCCATCTCGACGTCAAGACGCTCAGCCTCAACACGCCGGACTATCTGCCCGAGGTGCATTACCAGCAGGTCCGCGACGCCTGGCACGGCCTGCGCACGCCGTCGGGGCAGTAGTTTCAAATCGTCTGGCCTGATGCCGATGAAGAGCCGCCGCATCCATCTGATGGGAGCTTCGGGCTCCGGCGTGACGACGCTCGGTCGCGCGCTCGCCGGCCGGCTTGCGCTGCCGCATCACGACAGCGACGATTATTTCTGGCTGCCGACCGTGCCGCCCCACCAGACGACGCGCCCTGCCGCGGAGCGCCTGCGCCTGATGCGCGAGATGTTTCTGCCGCGTCTCGACTGGGTGCTGAGCGGAACCGTCACCGGCTGGGGCGACGAACTCGTCCCGTTCTTCGATCTTGTCGTCTTTGTGACGACACCGCGCGAGCTTCGCTTGCAGCGCCTGCGTGGCCGCGAGGCTACGCATTTCGGAGCTGATGCCGTCGCACAGGGCGGCTGGCGTCACGAGGAGACGGAGTCGTTCGTCGAATGGGCCTCGCGCTACGAAGCCGGCGATCGCGAGGGCCGCAGTCTCACAAAAGATGAAGCCTGGCTCGCGGGCCTGCCCTGCCCGGTCGTGCGCATCGACGGCTCACGCCGGCTTGCGGATCTTGTCGAGCAGCCATGCAGTGAAGCGGAGCGGCTACCCGGCTGATGTGATATTGTTCCGGTCCCACCTCAAAAATAACGAAGCAGGGAGAGAACCATGCTCAACCGACGCAGCGTCCTGCTTGCCTCCCTTGCCGCCGGAGTAGCCATGACCAACAAAGCTCACGCCCGTGCGGCGCAGCCCGCGACGCCGGTCGATTTCGACGTTCCGGCCCTTGCCTGCGATTGCCACACGCACATCCATGGTGACGTCGAAAAGTTTCCGTTCTTCGCGGGGCGCGTCTATACGCCGGAACCGGCAAGCCCCGAGGAAATGGCGGCGCTGCACAAGGCGCTGCATATCGAGCGCGTCGTGATCGTGACGCCGAGCGTCTATGGCACCGACAATTCCTCCACCTTGTTCGGCATGAAGGCGCGCGGCGCGACCGCACGCGGAGTGGCCGTGATCGACGACAAGACCACGGAAGCCCAGCTCGACGCGATGCAGGCGGACGGTTTTCGCGGCAGTCGCATCAATCTCGCCACCGGCGGCGTCAGCGATCCGAATGTCGGCCGCGCGCGCTTCACCGCCGCCGTCGAGCGCATGAAGGCACGCGGCTGGCACGTGCAGCTCTACACCACGCTGCCGATGATCTCGGCGATCAAGGAGCTCGTGCTGGCTTCGCCTGTGCCGGCTGTGTTCGACCATTTCGGCGGCCTCGAGGCGTCGCTCGGACTGGAGCAGCCGGGATTCTCCGACCTGATCGCGCTCGTCAAATCCGGTAAGGCCTATGTGAAGATCTCGGGAGCCTATCGCTCGTCGAACCTCGCGCCCGACTATCAGGACATGGTGCCCTATGCCCGGGCGCTGATCGCGGCGAACCCGGACCGCATCGTCTGGGGCACCGACTGGCCGCATCCGGATTCCAGCCCCGTCGAGGGACGCAAGCCCACCGACATCGCGCCCTTCTATCAGATCGAAGACGGCCGGCTCCTCAACCAGCTTCCGGTGTGGGCGCCGGATGCGGAGGTGYGCAAGAAGATCCTGGTCGACAATCCCGCGCGTCTCTACGGATTCTGAGGCGCGGCGACGGCGCGCGATCAGCGCGCGCGGCGGGAGAAGAAGGAGATCAGGACCGGCAAGGTCACGAGGATCACGACCGGCGCGAGCATCATGCCGGTGACGACGACGACGGCGAGCGGCTTCTGCACTTGCGAGCCGATGCCTTCCGACAGCGCCGCCGGCAGCAGGCCGACGCCGGCAACGACGCAGGTCATCAGCACCGGCCGGAGCTGCAACTCGCCGGTGCGTATCACCGCGCTCACGCGGTCCATGCCTTCTTCGATGAGCTGGTTGAACTGCGACAGGATGATGATGCCGTCCATGACCGCAATGCCGAACAGCGCGATGAATCCGATCGCGGCGGAGACGCTGAAGGCGGTGCCGGTGATCAAGAGACCGAGCACGCCGCCGAAGATCGCCATCGGAATCACGCTCATGGCGAGCAGCGTGTCGGTCATCGAGCCGAAATTGAACCAGAGCAGCACGCCGATCAGCGCCAGCGAGATCGGCACCACGATCGACAGCCGGCGGATGGCGTCCTGGAGATTGCCGAACTCGCCGACCCAGTCCATGTGCGCGCCGGGCGGCAGCTGCACCTGCTCGGCGACCTTCTGTTGCGCCTCGCGGATCGCGCTGCCGAGGTCGCGCTCGCGCACCGAGAACTTGATCGGCAGATAGCGTTCCTGCTGCTCGCGATAGATGTAGGCGGCACCGGAGACGAGGCTGATGGTGGCGACCTCGCTCAGGGGAATCTGCGTGACGGTGCCGTTGGGGCCAGGCGCGCCGATGCGCAAATTCTGGATCGCCTCGGCGCTCCTGCGATATTCCGGCGCGAGGCGGACGATGATCGGGAAGTGACGATCGGAGCCCGGCTCGTAGAGATCGCCCGCGGTATCGCCGCCGATCGCGACCTTGATGGTGGCGTTGATGTCGCCCGGCGCGAGCCCATAGCGCGCGGCCTTGGCACGGTCGATGTCAATCTGAATGGTCGGCTGCCCGAGCGAGGTGAACACCGCGAGGTCGGTGACGCCTTGCACGGTCGCCAGCACCGACTTGATCTTGTTGGCGGTGTCGGTGAGCGCCTGGAGATCGCTGCCGAACAGCTTGATGGAGTTCTCGCCTTTCACGCCCGAGACGGCTTCGGAGACGTTGTCCTGGAGATATTGCGAGAAGTTGAATTCGACGCCTGGGAAGCGATCGTCGAGCTGCTTCAATAGCTGCGCGGTCAACTCTTCCTTGTCGTGCGTCCCCGGCCATTGGCTCGCGGGCTTGAGGGGGGCGAAGAACTCGGCGTTGAAGAAGCCGGCCGCGTCGGTGCCGTCATCGGGGCGGCCATGCTGCGACACCACGGATTCCACCTCGGGCCGGGCACGGATCAGCTTGCGCATCTCGTTGACGTAGGTGTTGCCTTCCTGGAGCGAGATGGTCGGCGGCAGCGTGGCGCGGATCCAGAGATTGCCCTCTTCCAGCTTGGGCAGGAATTCGAGGCCGAGCAGGCGGCTGAGCGCCACCGTCATCAGCACGAGACCGACCGCGCCGCCGAGCATGATGCCGCGGTTGGCGACGGCCCAATTCAGCACCGGCATGTAGATCCGGTGCAGGATCCGCATGACCCTCGTCTCGGTCTCCTCGAGATGCGCAGGCAGAATGATCGCGGACAGCGCCGGGGTAACCGTGAAGGTCGCGAGCAGCCCGCCGGCGAGCGCATAGGCATAGGTGCGCGCCATCGGCCCGAAGATGTTGCCCTCGACGCCGGACAGCGTGAACAACGGCAGGAACGCCGCGATGATGATGGCGGCGGCAAAGAAGATCGAGCGCGACACGTCGGCGGCGGCGCTGAGGATGGCGTGGCTCTTCATGCCGAACAGCGTCTCGGGCGACATCTGCTCGGATTCCGACACCGGCGTGGTCTGCGTCAGGCGGCGGAAGATCGCTTCCACCATGATGACGGTGGCGTCGACGATGAGGCCGAAATCGATCGCGCCGACCGACAGCAGATTCGCGGATTCCCCGCGTAGCACCAGGATGATCACGGCGAAGAACAGCGCGAACGGAATGGTGGCGCCGACGATCAGCGCGCTGCGGAGATCGCCGAGGAACATCCACTGCAACAGTACGATGAGCAGGATGCCGACCACCATGTTGTGCAACACGGTGTGGGTGGTGAGTTCGATCAGGTCCCCGCGATCGTAGATGCGCTCGATGCGCACGCCGGGCGGCAGGATGCTGGAGTTGTTGATGGTTTGAACGAGCTGGTGGACGCGCTTGATGGTTGGCGAGCTTTGCTCACCGCGGCGCATCAGGACGATGCCCTGCACGATGTCGTCGGAATCGTCGATGCCGGCAATGCCGAGACGGGGTTTTTGGCCGACAGTGACGGTGGCGACGTCCTTGACCAACACCGGATTGCCGTTGGTCTGCGAGACCATGGTGTTGGCGAGGTCGTCGATCGAACGGATCAGGCCGACGCCGCGTACCACGGCCGATTGCTGGCCGATATTGACGGTGTTGCCGCCGACATTGACGTTGGAATTGCTGACCGCCTGGAGCAATTGCGGCAGCGTCAGGCCGTTGGCGACGAGCTTGTTGAAGTCGACCTGGAGCTCGTAGGTCTTGCTCTTGCCGCCCCAGCCGGTGACGTCGATGACCCCGGGTACGGCGCGGAAGCGGCGCTGGAGGATCCAGTCCTGGATGGTCTTGAGGTCGAGCACGCTGTAGTTCGGCGGGCCGACGAGGCGGTAACGGAAGATTTCGCCGATCGGGCTGAGCGGCGAGATCTGCGGCTGCACATTGCCCGGCAGCGGCGCGAGCTGCGCCAGCCGGTTCAAGACCTGCTGCTGCGCCTCGTCATAGGTGTAGGCGAAGGAGAACTGCAGTTTGATGTCGGAGAGGCCGTAGAGCGAGATGGTGCGGATCGTCGTGAGGTTCTTCAGACCCGCGACCTGGGTCTCGATTGGAATCGTGATGTAGCGCTCGATCTCTTCCGCCGACAGGCCCGGGCTCTGCGTCACGATGTCGACCATCGGCGGCGTCGGATCGGGATAGGCCTCGATGTTGAGCTGGTTGAACGCGATCAGGCCGCCGATCAGCACGGCGAAGAACATCCCGACCATCAGGAAGCGCCGGTTGACGGCAAGGGCGACGAGACGATCCATTCAGGTCTTCAATTTTCTTGGGTCGTCGATCAGCTACCGGACGCCGCGCGGTCGATGAACAGGCTGCCCTTGGTGACGACCTGCTCGCCTGGCTTCAGATTGCTGGTGATCTCGACGAAATTGCCATTGATGAGGCCGGTCTTGATCTGGCGAAGCTCGACCGACTTGTCCTCGCGCGCGACCCAGATGCGGACCTTGTCGGCCTCATAGATCAGCGCCTGCTTCGGCACCGCCGGCGCGGCACGGTCGCCGGCCGAATAGATCGTGACGTTGGCGAACATTTCCGGCTTGAGCAGGCCGTCCTTGTTGTCGATGGTCGCGCGAACCAGCAGGCGGCGGGTGGTGGGATCGATGGCGGCGGCGACGTAGTTGATCTTGGCGGTCAGGGGGTGGCCCGGCAGCGCCATCACGTTGACGCTGATGTCCTGCCCGATGCACACCGCGGCCGCATCGCTCTCGCGCACGAAGGCGGTGAGCCAGACCGTCGAGAGGTCGCCGATCACGAACACCGGATCGCTAGCGCCGGAATTGACGTATTGGCCCGGGCCGATCTTTCGCTGCACGACGGTGCCGGAGATCGGCGAGTAGATCGTGATCTCCCGATCGATGACGCCCTTGTCCTGGAATGCCTTGATGGTCTCGTCGGTGAAGCCGAGGATGCGCAGCTTGTTGCGCGCGGCTTCCAGCGCCGTCCCCGAGGAGCGCACGTCGTTCTGCGCCTGGACCTGGGTCGTTTCGGCCTGCTGATAGTCCTTCAGCGGAATGGCGCGGCCCTCATAGAGGTCCTTGGCGCGCCTGAACTGGATGTCGGCAAGATCGATCGCAGACTTCGCCTTGTTCTGCGAGGTCATCGCCGCGATGAAATCGTTCTGGGCCTGCACGGTGTCGGCGGCCTCGATCGTGAACAGCGGTTGACCTTGCTTCAGCATCTCGCCCGGCTTGGCGAGCAGCTTGGTCACCCGGCCCGCATAGGGCGAGAACACCGGCGTCGAGCGATCCTCGTCGACCGCGACCTTGCCCTCGGTGACATATTCGGCCCGGAAGGTCTTGGCCTTGACCGGCTCGATCGTCAGCGTCGCCCACTCGGACGGCGTCGGCGTGAAATTCTGCGCATTCCTGCGCGACTGGCTGGAGACCTCGGAGTGGCTCTTTTCCTTGGCCCCCGCACGCAGGAAGCCATAGGCACCGGCGCAGGCGAGTGCCAGTAAAACTACGGATGTGATCACCCGTTGTTTTGTAAACACCTGCAATCGCTTGGTATTTTCAACTACCATGGGGCCCGGTCAAGTCTGCGACGATCTCGGCAGACGCCTGCCTTATCGGTCGCGCTAATAGTGCTGAATTGGGATTTCAAACAACCTAAAAAACGCCAGCCACCTTTCCGTTTGCGTTAAAATATTGCATCGCGTCAGCTTCACGTCAGTTTCGCGCCGGCCATTGTGGCGGATGACTGCCGAGCGGCATCGCCGGGCGGCTCCATCGCGCCGGCGTGGTCGACAGCAGCGCGGAATGGCGCACCGCCTTCAACGTGCCGAAGCCAGATGGCATGGACTCGATGAATGCAGCATGTACGGCCTCGCCCGTAAGATCCGGGGTGTCCAGGCCGCCATCGAGCCGGCCGAGATTCCACAGCCAGCGTCCGGTCTGCGCCAGCGACACGCGCACGTGCCAGCTCCCGCCCTCGCGGGCCTGGCGTGCCTTGGCCATCATCGCGCCGAACGCCATCAGATAGCCGGTGGCATGGTCGAGCATCTGCGCCGGCAATTCCTTCGGACCGTCGATGCCCGCGGCCTGCCCCTCGGCGTGGTTGAAGCCCGTCGTGGTCTGCACCAGTGAATCAAAACCGCGCCGCTCCGCCCAGGGGCCGGCATGGCCATAGGCCGACAGCGTGACATAGACGATGCCGGGATTGATGTTCGCTGCATCCTCCGGCGCGAACCCGAGGGCTGCAAGCGCGCGCGGACGATAGCCTTGCGAGAAGATGTCGGCGCCCTTCAACAGCTCGCGCAACTGCGCCCTGCCCGCCTCGCTCTTCAACTCGACCAACGTGGTGAGCTTGCCGCGGCCGGTGTCGATGGTGAGCCAGGGAATGGCCGGCAGCTCCGGCCCCGAGACGAGCAGCACATCCGCGCCGTGCGCGGCGAGCGTGCGGCCGGCAACGGGGCCCGCGATGACGCGCGAGAGATCGAGCACGCGCAGGCCGGAAAGCGGACGATCGCCGTTCGACAATCCCTGCGGCCATGGCTTGGGTGGGGCCTCGCCGATCTTCTCGATCGAGACCAACGGCAGTTCGGCGAGCGCGCGCGCCTGCGGCAGCGCGGACCATTCGTCGTAGGAACGCATCAGGGCGACGACGCCGCCCGCGGCATAGGCCGCAGTTTCAAAATCCTCGCCCTTCCATTGCATCAACGCGGCCTGAACCTTGTCGCGCTCGGGCTCGCAGCCGAGCACGTTGCAGACGGCGTCGCGATGATGCGGGAAATTGGTGTGGCAGCGGACGAAGCGGTTGTCGCCGGTCTTGTAGACACCGGCGATGGCGTCCCAGGCTGGCGGCGGCGGCTTATCGTCGAGGCGCAAATAGCGCTCCGAACGGCATTCGGCGACGGCGTGGCGCATGTCGACGGAGACGTCCTGCGTCTCACCGCTGCGCAGTCTCCGGATTTCGGCGGCGGCAAGACCGGCGGCTGCGATCGTCGTCTGTCCGGCGACGGCGACGCGAAACGAGGACGGAATTTGCGGCTCCTCGCCGGTCAGCCGCACGCGCTCGAGCGCGGCCTTGTCGCCGCCGATGGAGGTCCAGAGATCCCTAAGAATATCGGCGGGGCTTTGCATGACCGCTTCTCTCCCTTTCAGATTTGAGCATGATCTTTTCGTAAATCCGCTGCGCATTTTCCGGATCATGCTGTAGTTTTCGCGACCATGTCATGATCGCAGAAAGGAATGCAATGGCCGCCGTAGATCCCCTCACCGCAGGCGCCGTGTTCATCGCAACGGCGGCCACCGACGCAGTCTATGTCATGTTCACCTCGGCCGTGATCGCGCGCAAGCGCGTGCCGGCGGCGAACTGGAGCGCGGTCTGGTACCTGCTCTCCTCCTACGCCGTGATCAGCTACACCGAAAACCCGTTCTATGTCGCTTTCGCGGCGATCGGCTCGTGGGCCGGCGCCTACGTCTCGCTGACCTTCCTGCACCGCCCGCCCGGCGGCCCGCCGGTGGGGGCGGCACCGGAGTGAGAGGACCGCCTCTCCGCGTCGTCATTGCGAGGAGCCCTTGCGACGAAGCAATCCAGACTGTCTCTGCGGATGCATTCCTGGATTGCTTCGCTACGCTCGCAAGGACGAATTGGAGAGTTCAGCATGTCTCCTGAAACGGCTACACTCTTTGCACCAACAAAAAGGAAAACCAAACAATGGATCTCGGTCTCAAAGCAAAAAACGCCATCGTCCTCGGCGGCACGCGCGGCATCGGGCGGGCGATTGCGGCGACACTGGCCGGCGAAGGCGCCAACGTCGCGGTGTGCGCGCGCAACGCCGATCAGGTTGCGGCGACCGTCACTGAACTCAAGGCAAGCGGAATCCGTGCCAGCRGCGGACCGGTCGACGTCACCGACGGCGCGGCGCTGAAATCCTGGATCGAGACTGCTGCAAAGGAGCTCGGCGGCGTCGACCTGCTGTTCGCCAATGCCGGCGCGATGGCGCAGGGCCACGATGCGGCGTCCTGGGAACAGAACTTCCGGCTCGACGTGCTCGGCGCCGTGCATGCGTTCGACGCCGCGCGGCCGTTCCTCGAGGCCAGCGGCGAGAAAAGCGGCGATGCCGCCTTCGTCATCATCTCCTCGATCTCGGCGGCGCAGGCCGATCTCGCCAGCTCCTACGGCCCGATCAAGGCGGCGCTGATCCACATGGCCAAGGGATTGGCGCGGCAATACGCAAAGAAGAAGATCCGCGTCAACGTGGTGTCGCCCGGCACGGTCTATTTCAAGGGCGGCGTCTGGAACATGATCGAGCAGAACATGCCGGAGCGCTACAACGACGCGATGAAGCGCAACCCGACGGGCCGCATGGCAACGCCGCAGGAGATCGCAAGCGCGGCGGTGTTTCTGGCAAGCCCGGTGTCGGGGTTCACCACGGGCTCCAATCTCGTCGTGGACGGCGCGATCTCGAACCGGGTGAATTTTTAGAGCGGGCACTCTGTCATCGCCCGACTTGATCGGGCGATCCAGTATTCCAGAGACAGCGCGGCTAGAACCGAGAAGCCGCAGCGTACTGGATACCCCGCTTTCGCAGGGTATGACACCGAGAGTATGACACGGCCCGGCTCAACAAGCTCGTCATTGCGAGCGCAGCGAAGCAATCCAGAGTCTTTCCACGGGCGGCAGTCTGGATTGCTTCGCTGCGCTCGCAATGACGGTGTGGCAGCATTCTGCGTCACATCTTCAATGGAAATCCCGCGATGGCGGCAGGATGCGGACGTTGCGGGGGTGGCGGATTTTTTGCGCCGGCATATCCGCGTGGGCCCGGGGATCGTCGTTGAGGGGCTCGATCAGGTCGGCGCCTGCCGGCACCGGATGCTTGCGGCTCAGCGCGTCGTTGGCGAGGCCGACCAGATCGTGCGAGCGGTCGACCATGCGCTGGGCGATGAGATGCGTCACCTTTTCGGGGCTGCTCTGGATATAGCCCTCGACCAGGATGAGGCGTGCGCCCATCACTTCCTTGCGGTACTGCTCCATGATCTTGGGCCACACCACGACATTGGCGATGCCGGTCTCGTCCTCCAGCGTCATGAACACGACGCCGCTGGCGCTGCCCGGCCGCTGCCGCACCAGCACCACGCCGGCGCAGCGGACGCGGCGCCGCTCGTTCTCATGGCTGATGTCCCTGCAGGCCACGACACGCTCGCGCGAAAACATCTCGCGCAAAAACTCCATCGGATGGCCCTTCAGCGATAACCGGATAGTCTGGTAGTCCGCGACCACCTGCTCGGCCAGCGGCATCTCCGGCAACGGTTTTGCATGCTCGTCCGGCTGCTCGCGCGCGGTCGCGGCCTCGAACAGCGGCAGCGGCACGTCGTCGGGCAGCCGCCGCACCTGCCACAGCGCCTCGCGGCGGTCGAGGCCGAGCGAGCGGAAGGCGTCGGCATCCGCGAGCAGGATCAGCGCACGCTTGGGCAGGCCGGTGTCGCGGGCGAAGTCTTCGAGCGAGGTGAACCGCTGGCGGTCGCGAGCCTTGATAATGCGGTCGGCCCAGTCTTCCTGAGTGACATAGACCTTGCCCTGCCGCTCAGCCTGCTGCCTCTTAAGCTCCTCCTCATCCGGATCGAGCCAGTGGAAGCCGTCGATCTGGCGAAAACCCAGACGCACGGCGCAATATCCGTCGTCCATATTCTCCAGCGTATTCTGCGCAAAACTGCAGGACACGTCGATGTCGCGCACCTCGACGCCATTCTTGCGGGCGTCGCCGACGATCTGCGCGGGCGCGTAAAAGCCCATGGGCTGCGAGTTCAACAGGCCGCAACAGAACACATCGGGGTGATGATATTTCAGCCATGACGAGATGTAGACGAGCTGAGCAAAGCTCGCGGCATGGCTCTCTGGAAAACCGTAGGAGCCAAAGCCCTTGATCTGGTCAAAGCAGCTTCTGGCGAAGTTGGGATCGTAGCCGCGCGCGACCATGTTGCCGATCAGCTTCTCCTCGTACTGGCCGATGGTGCCGACATTGCGGAAGGTCGCCATCGAGCGGCGCAGGCCGTTAGCCTCCTCGGAGGTGAATTTTGCCGCCTCGATCGCGATGCGCATGGCTTGCTCCTGGAACAAGGGCACGCCTTTCGTCTTGTGCAGCACCTTGTAGAGTTCGTCCGCGGGACCGTGTTCGGGTGATGGCGAGGGATAACTCACCTTTTCCTGGCCGTTCCGCCGTCGCAGATACGGATGCACCATGTCGCCCTGGATCGGTCCGGGCCGCACGATCGCGACTTCGATGACAAGGTCGTAGAAGGTCCGCGGCTTCAACCGCGGCAACATGTTCATCTGGGCGCGGCTCTCGACCTGAAACACGCCGAGGGATTCCCCAGCACACAGCATGTCGTAAACCTTGGGATCGTCCTGAGGGACACTCGCCAGAACCCAGCGCTTGCCCTTGTGGTGGTCGATCAAATCAAAACATTTCCGGATGCAGGTCAGCATGCCCAGCGCGAGCACGTCGACCTTCATCATGTTGAGCGCGTCGACGTCGTCCTTGTCCCACTCGATGAAGGTGCGTTCGTCCATCGCGGCGTTGCCGATCCGCACATAGGTGTCGAGCCGGTCCTGGGTGAGCACATAGCCGCCGACATGCTGGGAGAGATGACGCGGGAATTCGATCAGCTCGGTCGCAAGCTCGACCGCGAGGTTGATCATGGGATTGCTGGGATCGAGCCCGGCCTGCCTGACCTGCATGTCGTTGAGGCCCTTGCCCCAGCTTCCCCAGACGGTGTCGGCGAGCGCGGCGGTGACGTCCTCGGTCAGGCCCAGCGCCTTGCCGACGTCGCGAATGGCGCTGCGTGGACGGTAATGGATCACGGTGGCGATGATCGCGGCGCGGTGGCGGCCGTAGCGGCGATAGACATATTGCATCACCTCCTCGCGCCGCGAATGCTCGAAATCGACGTCGATGTCAGGCGGCTCCAGCCGCTCCTTGGAGATGAAGCGCTCGAACAGGAGATCGACGCTGGTCGGATTGACCGAGGTGATGCCGAGCACGTAGCAGACCGCTGAGTTCGCCGCCGATCCCCGCCCCTGGCACAGGATGTTCTGGCTGCGCGCATAATGTACGATGTCGTGCACGGTGATGAAGTAGTGCGCGTATTTCAGCTCGGCGATCAGCGCGAGCTCTTTCTTCAGGGTCGTGCGCAGCTTGTCATCGATCTTGCCGCCGAAATATTTGTCGACGCCGGCCCAGGTCAGATCCTCCAGATGCTCTTGCGCGGTCTTGCCCCGCGGCACCGGTTCGTCCGGATACTGGTATTTGAGCTGGTCGAGCGTGAAATCGATCTTGCCCGCAAAGCGCATGGTCTCCGCGATCGCCTCGGGAAAATCGCGGAACAGCCGCGACATTTCGCGTGGCGTCTTCAGGAAGCGCTCGGCGTTGGCTTCGAGCTTCCTTCCGACCGCCTCGATCGTGGTTTTTTCCCGGATGCAGGTGAGCACGTCCTGGAGCGGACGGCGGCCGGGATCGTGATAGAGCACCTCGTTGGTCGCGAGCAGCGGCACGTTTGCTTTGGCGGCGAGATCATCGAGCCGCGCCAGGCGGCGGCGGTCGTCGCCGCGATAGACCAGGCTCGCCGCCAGCCACACGCCCTCGGCGCGGCTGTCCTTAAGCTTGGCGAGAACATCCAGCGCCTGCGCGGGCTCGAAGCGATGCGGCAGCGTCAGGATCAGGAGCTGGCCCTCGGAAAACTCAAGAAGGTCGGCAAAAGAGAGATGGCATTCGCCCTTCTCGATCCGCGTGATGTCGTCGCCGCGCTTGCCTCTGGTGAGGAGCTGGCACAGCCGGCCATAGGCGGCGCGGTCGCGCGGATAGACAAAAATGTCGGGCGTGCCGTCGATGAAGACGATGCGCGCGCCGATCAGCAATTTCGGCTTGTGCAGCACCTTGTCATTGTCGAGCTCCTTGTAGGCGCGCACCACGCCGGCGAGCGTGTTGTGGTCGGCAATGCCGATCACGGGAATGCCGAGGATGCTCGCCTGATGCACATAGGCGCGCGGATCCGAGCCGCCGCGCAGGAAGGAGAAGTTGGTGGTGATGCCGATCTCGGCATAAGCGGGCGTGGTCATGCGAAGAGACCGTGCACATACCAGTTGGGGGGAATGGGTTTGCCTTCGTCGTCGAACACCTCTCCTTCGTAAAGACCGTCGCGAAAGATCCAGAAGCGCAGGCCTTCGGCATCCTCGATGCGGAAATAATCCCGCGTCAATTGCTTGCCGTCCTGCCGCCACCATTCCATCGCGATGCGCTCGGGCCCTTCCACCCGCACCACCGCATGCAGCGCACGCCGCCAGGTGAACTGATGCGGCGGGCCGTCCGGCACGGTCGCGAACGGCACCTTGATCGGCTCCGGTCTGTCGAACAGCCGCAGGGGGCGCAGCGGCGGCTCGCTCTCGGCGCGCGCCGGCCATTCGGCCTGCATGGCCACGGCGAGATGGTGCTGGGCAGGCGCGGCCAGCACCGCACATTCGGGGATATGGGTATCCTCAGGCAAATGCACGACGACGCGCTTTCCGCCGATGCGCGCGGCGATGCGGTCGATCAGCGCGGCGAGCTCGTCATTGTCATGGACATGGGCGTCGAGATCGCGCTGCTCCTGCACCACGATCTCGGTGCGGCTCGCCGACAGCCGCACCATGTCGAAACCAAAGCCGGGATCCAGCGGATCGGCGAGCGCATCGAGACGTTCGCGAAACAGCCGGTCGATGACTTTGCTTTGCGTCACCGGCCGCCCGGTCTCGACCATGATCGCGCGCACCACGCCGTCGGTACGAAAGAAGGCGGCTTCCAGGCGCCGCGCGCCCTTGCCCTGCTTCTCCATGGACGCGATCAGCGTGTCGGCGAGCCGCGACAGCGTCAGCGCGATCATGGTGTCGGTGGCGATCGGTTCGGCAAAGCGCTTCTCCACGATATAATCCGGCAGCGGTTTGCGCGGATTGATCGGGGCATCGCCATGCCCCTGCGCATGCGCGAGCAGCGTGGAGAACCGCGCGCCGAACCGCGCCGTGATCTCATGCGGCTCGCGCGAGGCGACATCGCCGATGGTTTTCAGGCCGGCGCGGCGCAGACCAGTGGTGATGGCCTCGCCCGCACCAAGCGCGGATACCGGCAGCCGGCTGATCGCCGCCGCCTCCCCGCCATCGGCGACGATGGTGCCGGAGGCCTGCCGCGTCAGCGTGCGCGCACAGACCGAGGTGCCGGCGATCGCCGCGCTGACGGCAAAACCCTGACGGGCGAGCGCGCGGACGAAGGTCTGCAACAACGCAGCCTCGCCGCCGAACAGATGCGCGCAGCCGGTGATGTCCAGAAACAGCCCGTACGGCGGATCGAGCGCCACCAGCGGCGTGAAGCGGTCGCACCAGTCGGCGACGTCGCTGAGCGTCTTCGCATCGGCCACGACATCGGCGTCGAACACTTTCAAGTCCGGACACATCGCCCGTGCATTGGCCAGGGGCTGGCCGATGTGCAAGCCGAGGCGCTCGGCGGCTTCGTCCAGCGCATGGATCACCAGCGCATTGTTGTCCTTGATGACAACGATGCTCGGATCATTGGTCTTACCCAGCGCGCCGAAGAACCGCTGAATCCGATCGATGGGCAGGCGCGGCAGCCACAGGCTGAGGATACGTCGACGGTTCAGAGAACTGGCACTCATCACATTTCCATTCCATGATCCACCGGCCGCACGGGCCATGACGATTGCGCAAGAGTTCGGCATCGAAGCGCGGCGCGCCCCAGGAGCTCCATGCCGGGCCCGGCGGCGAATGCGCCGCGCGCAACATCCACCGCGTCTCCGCGGTCGAGGGCAGCGGCTGCGCGGCCATCCGCAACATCAGGCCGGTGACACCGGAGCCTTGCGCGGCCAGTGTCAGCTTGCGGCTCGCCACGAGATCGAACTGCCGCGTCTCACCCCAGAGCTCGAGCACAACGGCGCCAAGCGCGTCGCAGGCGAGCGCATCGGCCGAGGTCCGCAACGCGCTCTCGACATCGGCGGCGCGCACCATCACCACGCGGCGCGGATCGAGACCGATCTCGGCAAGCCCGCTCATCGACAGCGCGCCGGTCTCGAGTTCCGAAAAATCCTGCCGCACCCACAGCAGCGGCCGGCGCCGCGAGACACGCCCCGCAAGCCCCATGACAAAACCCGTCGCGGCGGTTCCCTGCCGGCCCTCGCAAAACACCTCGTGGATCACCGCGCGCGCGAGCCCGCCCTTCAGCGCGCTGTCGACCTCGTCGTGGCCGAGCGCGACGCGATCGTGCTGATGCACGACCTCCGCCGTCTCGATGCGCTCGATCTGGCCGCGCAAGGTCGCAAGCGCGTTCATCCGTGCGCCGCTCATATACGCCGCTCCTTCAGAGGTGATTGCCGAGGTTCTCAAAAATAAGAACCTACGGCTGGCTCATTTGTTCATGATATGTTCTAATATAAAGCTAACAGCGGCCGGGGAGTCAATCGAATTGGTGCTCATCCGGATTCGTAAGCTGAATCAAAGGGATTCCACGATGGACGTACAACGCAAGCTGGAGATTCTGGCTGATGCCGCCAAATACGACGCGTCGTGCGCCTCCAGCGGCACCGAGAAGCGGGATTCCAGCGATGGCAAGGGCATGGGCTCGACCGCGCCGGGCATGGGCATCTGCCATTCCTACGCGCCGGACGGACGCTGCATCTCGCTGCTCAAAGTGCTCCTGACCAACGCCTGCAATTACGACTGCCTTTATTGCGTCAACCGCGCCTCCTCCAACGTGCCGCGTGCCCGCTTCACCATCGACGAAGTGGTCAAGCTCACGCTCGACTTCTACCGGCGCAATTACATCGAGGGCCTGTTTCTCTCCTCCGGCATCATCCGCAGCCCCGACTACACCATGGAGCAGGTGGTCAGCGTCGCGCGCAAACTGCGCGAGGAGCATCACTTCCGCGGCTACATCCATCTCAAGACCATTCCCGAGGCCGACGACGCGCTGATCGCGGAAGCCGGCAAATATGCAGATCGCCTCTCCATCAACATCGAGATGCCTGAGGAGACGAGCCTGCAGCAATACGCACCGGAAAAGGATGTGCGCGCGATCCGCCGCACCATGGGCCGGCTGCGGCTGAAGCTCGACGAGGCCGAGGAAAACCGCAGCACAAAGACGAAGGCCAGGCCGCAGCGCTTCGCGCCCGCCGGACAGAGCACACAGATGATCGTCGGCGCCGACGCGGCCTCTGATCACACCATCCTGCACACCAGCTCCAATCTCTATGGCTCCTACCGGCTGCGGCGCGTCTATTACTCCGCCTTCAGCCCGATCCCCGATGCCAGCCGCGCTTTGCCTCTGGTACAGCCGCCGCTGCTGCGCGAGCACCGGCTTTACCAGGCCGACTGGCTGATGCGGTTCTACGGTTTCGACGTTGCGGAGATCGTTGACGACAGCGCGATGCTGCCGCTCGACATCGATCCGAAGCTCGCCTGGGCGCTGCGCCATCGCGACCGCTTCCCGCTCGACGTCAACCGCGCCAGCCGCGAGGAGCTGTTGCGCGTGCCGGGCTTCGGCACCAAGGCGGTCGAACGCATCATCGCGACGCGGCGCGCCACCACGATCCGCCTCTCCGATCTCGCGCGGCTGCATGTGCCCCGCAACAAGGCGCTGCCATTCATCGTCCTCAGCGATCACCGGCCCGCGCCGCATCGCCTCGACGAGGCGCGGCTGATCGAACGGTTCAAGCCGAAGGCAACACAATTGGGGTTTGGCTTCTGATGCAGTACATCACCCTCGACACCGAAACCGATTTCGACGGCTGGCGCAAAGCCGCGCGTAGCCTCGTGCTGCATCATGTGCAGCCAACCGATGTCACCTGGACCGTACAAGGCGGCGAAGCCGAGCTGTTTGCACCGCCCTCCCCGTCTCCGATATTTGAGGTGAACGACAGCACCTTTAACGTCTCGGCAAAATTCGTCGATCTCGCCAAGGCCGCGATCCTGCATCGCGACGGCGAGCGCTTTGCGATCCTCTATCGCCTGCTCTGGCGATTGAAGGACAATCACGATCTCATCGAGGTCGCGACCAATCCTGATGTCGCGCAAGTCACCGCCATGGCAAGAGCAGTCCATCGCGACGAGCACAAGATGCATGCCTTCGTGCGCTTCCGCGAGATCGGCCGCGAGCGCGCGGCGCATTACGTCGCCTGGTTCGAGCCGGAGCATTACATCGTCGAGCTTGCCGCGCCGTTCTTTGCCAAGCGCTTCGCCGACATGCCATGGTCGATCCTGACACCCGATCTGTGTGCGCATTGGGATGGCCACGCGCTCTCGTTCACGTCGGGCGTGAGCAAGAGCGAAGCACCCGGCGAAGACCGGCTCGAGGAAACCTGGCGGCGCTACTACGCCAGCATCTTCAACCCGGCGCGGCTGAAGGTGAAGGCGATGCAGACGGAGATGCCGAAGAAATACTGGAGGAACCTGCCCGAGGCGTCGATCATTAAGCCCTTGATCGAGGACGCCGAGCGCATGACCGGCGCCATGATCGCCAATGCCGCAACCGATCCGCACAAGCCCCAGAAGCGGCCGGAGGCTCCGATGCCACGCAAGCTGGCTGCCGACGATCTCGAAGCGCTCCGCGAGGAGGCCGCGCACTGCCGCGCCTGCCCGCTCTACAAGGACGCGACGCAGACCGTGTTCGGCGAGGGCCCGAAAGACGCGACCATCATGCTGGTCGGCGAGCAGCCCGGCGACAAGGAAGACCTCGCCGGCCACCCCTTCATCGGCCCGGCCGGCCAGATGCTCGACCGTGCGCTTCAGGAAGCCGGCGTCGACCGCAACAAGGTCTACGTCACCAACGCGGTCAAGCACTTCAAATTCGTGCCGCGCGGAAAGATCCGTCTGCACCAGAAGCCGGCGACGCCGGAGATCCGGGCGTGCCGGCAATGGTACGAGCGGGAAGTTTCGGCAATCCAGCCCGAGCTCATCGTGGCAATGGGCGCCACCGCCGCGCAGAGCGTGTTCGGCAAGATCACCCCGATCGGCAAGACCCGTGGCCGGCTCATAGATATGCCCGAGGGACGCAAGGCACTGGTGACGGTGCACCCGTCCTATCTGTTGCGGCTGCCTGATCCGGAAGCCAAAGTGCTGGAATATCAGCGCTTTGTCGAAGACCTGAAGATTGCCGCCAGTTTGCAGAAGAAAGCCCCACGCGCCGCCTAAATACTGGCGAATACTGGTGGGAAAGCGACTTTAGGACGCAGTTGTCATCCAGCCTTCAAATCCATCGCGGACAATAGCCCCTTCAAATTAGTTAAGGGGCGTCCAAAAATGACAGACGTTGCATTCGACCGTGCGGTAGGCGATCCGACGCCCGTCCAGCCGGCTTCCAGGCCAAATCTCGACAAGGGTTTTAACCCGCTCACGATGATCCTGTTCTTCGGCATCCTTGCCGCAGGCCTGCTGTTCGTTGCCTACAGCATCTATGTCGACGTCAACGCGACCGGCACGAAGGTGACGACCTTCCTGCCCTACATCCTCTTGTTCGTCGCGCTGCTGATCGCGCTCGGCTTCGAATTCGTCAACGGCTTCCACGACACCGCCAACGCGGTGGCGACCGTGATCTACACCCATTCGCTGCCGGCTGAATTCGCGGTGATGTGGTCGGGCTTCTTCAACTTCCTCGGCGTGCTGCTGTCCTCCGGCGCGGTCGCGTTCGGCATCGTCTCGCTGCTGCCGGTCGAGCTGATCCTCCAGGTCGGCTCCAGCGCCGGCTTCGCCATGGTGTTCGCACTCTTGATCGCCGCGATCATCTGGAACCTCGGTACCTGGTATTTCGGCCTGCCCGCCTCCTCCTCGCACACGCTGATCGGCTCGATCATCGGCGTCGGCATCGCCAATGCCGTCATGCGCGGCCGCGACGGCACCTCGGGCGTCGACTGGAGCAAGGCCACCGAGATCGGCTACGCGCTGCTGCTGTCGCCGCTGTTCGGTTTCATCTGCGCCGCCGTGCTGCTGCTGCTGCTCAAGTTCATCGTGCGCAACCCTGCGCTCTATGCCGCGCCCGAAGGCAACAAGGCGCCGCCGCTCTGGATCCGCGGCCTGCTGATCGCAACCTGCACCGGCGTCAGCTTCGCCCACGGCTCGAACGACGGCCAGAAGGGCATGGGCCTGATCATGCTGATCCTGATCGGCACCGTGCCGACCGCTTACGCGCTCAACCGCGCGCTGCCGGAGAGCCAGGTCGCCCAGTTCCAGAAGGTCTCGGAGGCCGCCTCCAAGGTGATCGCGGCCAAGGGCGCCGGTCACTCGATCATCGGCGATCCTCGTCCTGCGGTGACGCAGTACATCACCTCGCACCACATCAGCGAAGGCACCTACCCCTCGCTGTCGGTGCTGGTGAAGGATGTCGGCGACCAGGTCGCGAAGTACGGCTCGCTCAACAAGGTACCGGCGGAAGTGGTCGGCAACACCCGTAACGACATGTACCTGACCTCGGAAGCGATCCGCTTCCTGATGAAGGACAAGGAAAACGACCTCAACAAGGAAGAGGTCGCGACCTTGAACGCCTACAAGGGCGGCCTCGATAGCGCCACGAAGTTCATCCCGACCTGGGTGAAGGTCGCCGTCGCCATCGTGCTCGGCCTCGGCACCATGGTCGGCTGGAAGCGCATCGTCGTCACCGTCGGTGAGAAGATCGGCAAGACCCATCTCACCTACGCACAGGGCGCCTCCGCCGAGCTGGTCGCCGCCGCCACGATCGGCGCCGCCGACGTGTTCGGCCTGCCGGTCTCGACCACCCACGTGCTGTCGTCGGGTGTCGCCGGCACCATGGCCGCGAACGGCTCGGGCCTGCAGATGGCGACCATCCGCAACCTGCTGATGGCCTGGGTGCTGACGCTGCCCTGCGCGATCGCGCTGTCGGCCACGCTGTATGTGATCTTCTCGCGGATCTTCTGAAGCCGATCACGCGCCTCAAAGACAAAGGGCCCGTGCGATGCACGGGCCCTTTTCGTTTGTGGTTCGGGGGGCGGCGTTAAGACGCCGCGAGCGATTCCTCGACCAGCTTGACCCAATAGGACGTGCCGAACACGATCGCCTCGTCGTTGAAATTGTAGGCTGGGTGATGCAGGCCGGCGCTGTCGCCGTTGCCGCAGAAGATGAACGCGCCGGGCCGCGCTTCCAGCATGTAGGCGAAATCCTCGCCGCCCATCAGCGGCGGCATCTCGTGCACATTGGCCTCGCCGGCAACGTTCCTGGCGATGCGCCGCGCCACCTCGGTCTCCGCAGCGTGGTTGTTCACGACAGGGTAGTTGCGCTTGTAGTGCAGGTCGATCTTGGCGCCGGTGATCTGCGCCACGCCCGCCACCACCTCGTGCACGCGCTTCTCGACCAGCTTGCGCACCTCCGGCGACAACGTGCGGATGGTGCCCCTCAGCGTTGCGGTCTGCGGAATGACGTTGCGGGCGTTGCCGGCGTGAAATTCGCAGATCGAGATCACGGCCGATTCCAGGGGATCGACGCTGCGGGCGACGATTGACTGCAGCGCGGTGATCACCTGCGCGCCGACCAGCACGGAATCGACGCATTTGTGCGGACGCGCGGCGTGGCCGCCGAGGCCCTCGATCATGATGTCGACCTCGTCGGTCGCCGCCATGATCGGGCCCGGCCGGATTGCGAACGAGCCGATCGGAATGCCCGGGCCGTTGTGCATGCCGTAGACCTGCTCGATGCCGAAACGCTCCATCAGGCCGTCCTTGACCATGGCCGCGCCGCCGGCGCCGCCTTCCTCGGCAGGCTGGAAGATTACGACAGCATCGCCGGCGAAGTTGCGGGTCTCGGCAAGGTAGCGGGCCGCACCGAGCAGCATCGCGGTGTGGCCGTCATGGCCACAGGCGTGCATCTTGCCCGGAGTCTTGGAGGCGTAAGGCAGGTTGGTCTGCTCGTCGACGGGCAGCGCGTCCATGTCGGCACGCATGCCGATCACCTTGAGCCCATCGCCGGCCGGCTTGCTGCCCTTGATCACGCCGACCACGCCGGTCTGCCCGAGGCCGGTCACGACCTCGTCGCAGCCGAACTCGCGCAGCCGGTCCGCAACGAATGCTGCGGTGCGGTGAACGTCGTACAGCAGCTCCGGATGCTGGTGGATGTCCCGGCGCCATGCCTGAATATCGGGTTGGAGGTCGGCGACTCGGTTCACGATGGGCATGGAGGGTCTCAAGCCTTGTTGGGAATACAGGACTGTCTACCATGCAAGCACCAGTCCACCTAACTCCCGTGGATCGAGGGTCCCCTGTGCTCTCGTCATGGCCGGGCCTGTCACCAGCTTGTCTTGGCCATCCACGTCTGACTATTAGGACGGAAAGCGCGTGGATGCCCGGGACGAGCCTGGGCATGACGCATGTTTGGGTGGAAGCAGAATGCCGAGGCGGCTCGAAGGTGAGTTTGACTACATTGTCGTCGGGGCCGGCACGGCCGGCTGCATCATCGCCAACCGCCTCTCGGCCGTATCAGGGAATCGCGTCCTCATTCTCGAAGCCGGCGGCGACGACAACTGGATCTGGTTCCACATTCCGGTCGGCTATCTCTTCGCGATCGGCAATCCGCGTTCGGACTGGATGTTCAAGACCGAGGCCGAGCCCGGTCTCAATGGCCGCTCGCTGGCCTATCCCCGCGGCAAGGTGATCGGCGGCTCTTCGGCGATCAACGCCATGATCTCGATGCGCGGACAGGCCGCTGATTACGACCACTGGCGCCAGCTCGGCATGACCGGCTGGGGTTATGACGACGTGCTGCCGCTGTTCAAGAAACTCGAAGATCACTTCCTCGGCGCGAGCGAGCATCACGGCGCCGGCGGCGGCTGGCGCATCGAGGCGCCGCGGCTGTCATGGGCCGTTCTCGACGCCGTGGGCGACGCCGCCGAGGAGATGGGCATCAAGCGCATTCCGGATTTCAACACCGGCGACAACGAAGGCACCAGCTATTTCCACGTCAACCAGAAGCGCGGTCGGCGCTGGTCGTCCGCGCGCGGCTTCCTCAAGCCCGCACTGAACCGCCAAAATCTGCGGCTCGAGAAGAACGTGCTGGTCGATCGTCTCATCATCGAGCAGGGCCGCGCCGTCGGCGTACGCTTCATCCAGAATGGCGAGGTCATCGAGGCGCGCGCGAAGCGCGAGGTGATCCTCTCGGCAGGCTCCATCGGCTCAGTGCAGGTGCTGCATCGCTCCGGCATCGGTCCCGCCGACTGGCTGTCGCCGCTCGGCATCGACATCGTGATGGACAAGCCCGGCGTCGGCCGCAACCTTCAGGACCATCTCCAGCAGCGCGCGATCTACAAGGTCGAGGGTGTGCGCACGCTGAACGAGACCTACTACAATCTGTTCCGCCGTGGCCTGATGGGGCTCGACTACGCCTTCCGCCGCCGCGGACCGCTGACCATGGCGCCGTCGCAGCTCGGCATCTTCACCCGCTCCGACGCGACGCGCGCCCGCGCCAACATCCAGTTCCACGTGCAGCCGCTGTCGCTCGACAAGTTCGGCGATCCCCTGCACTGCTTCCCCGCGATCACCGTGAGCGCCTGCAATCTGCAGCCGACCTCGCGCGGCACGGTGCGGCTGCGCTCGGCGAGCTTGGACGAGAAGCCGATCATCGCGCCGAACTATCTGTCGACCGACGACGACCGCCAGGTCGGCGCCGACGCCATCCGGACCACGCGGCGACTGATGCGGCAGAAGGCGCTCGCGAAATATCGCCCGAGCGAATATCTGCCCGGTCCCACCGTCGGCGACGACGATGCCTCGCTCGCCAAGGCCGCCGGCGACATCGGCACCACCATCTTCCATCCCGTCGGCACCGCAAAGATGGGCGCGGCGAATGATCCGATGGCGGTGGTGGACGAGCGGCTGCGTTTCTACGGCCTGAGCGGCCTGCGCATTATCGACGCGTCGATCATGCCGACGATAACGTCAGGCAATACCAATACGCCGACAGCGATGATCGCCGAGAAGGGCGCGACGATGATTTTGGAGGACGCGAAGTAGCGTCCCGTCCCCATGATCAATCCACATCGCTTCTCCATTGGCCCCACTGACGCGCAGATCGCGATGCTGCAATGGGGCGAGAGCGGGAGGCCGCCCGCGCTGCTCGTGCACGGCACCGGTTTCGTCGCCGACGTCTGGGACGAGGTCGCGCGCGAGCTTGCATCGACCTGCACCGTTTACGCGCTCGACCGCCGCGGCCACGGCGCGAGCCACAAGCCCGATGCCTATCATTTCCTTGATTATGCCGAGGATGTCTGCCAGGTGATCGATGCGCTCGATCTGCGCGACGTCTACGGCATCGGCCACAGCGCCGGCGCGACCGATCTCCTGCTCGCGACGAAACTTCGGCCAGGACGCTTCACGCGCCTGTTCGTGATGGAGCCGACCGTGATGGACCCGCGCGCGGCGCGGCCCGGAGGCTTGAGCGAAGACTCGCTCACCCGCGTCCAGGGCACGCTGCGCCGGCGGGCCGAATTCGACAGTGCCGACACCGTGTTCGAGCGCTACCGCACAGCGCCGGCGTTTGCCGATTGGACCGAACCATCGCTGCGGGCCTATGTGCGCCACGGCTTCGTGCCGCTGGAGAATGGCCGGGTTCGGCTTTGCTGCACGCCCGAGATCGAATTCGCAATCCTGCGTCCGATCTACGAGGCGATGGAGCAGGTCTATGTCGGCGATGCCCGCGGCAATCCGTTTGTCTCGCTCACCGAGATCGACTGCCCGGTGCGCGTCACCACCGCCGCGAAGTCGGGGCCGATCTACAAGGAGATGGCGCGACGCGCCGTGTCGCTGATTCCGCGCGTCAGCACACTGGTCTTCGAGGGCGCCGGGCACTGCGTGGCGCAGGAAGTGCCGGAACGCGTGGTGGAGGCCGTGCGGGAATTCGCGAAATAAGTCTCGCGCCCCGGACGCGCTGCAGCGTGCAACGCTGCTGCGCAGAGCCCGGCCCAGACAATCCGAGCCGCGTGGGTCCCGGCTCTGCGGCGCACCGCCATAACGCGTCGAAGACGCGCGTGAACCCGCTCTTGGGCGCTGCACCGCGTCCGGGACACGAGACCCTACCACCTCACGAAAACGTCATCGCATCCGGGAATAAGTCTCCTCCGCCCCCAATCACCTCCCCGAAGCCCAATTCCGGGCGAAGTGGAGACGTGCGATGAGCGGCCACGATCACGGGGACGGCGTCAGCCGCCGCAAGGTGCTGGAATGCATGACCTGGGCCGGCACCGGGGTGCTCTGGACCATCACGGGCGGCGTGCCGCGCTCGCTCGGCATCATCGATTCCGCGCAGGCCGCCACGGCAGCCGCGCCCGGCATGACCTTCCTCCAGATCAGCGACAGCCATGTCGGCTTCGACAAGCCGGCAAACCCCAACGCGCTCGGCACGCTGGAGGAGGCCATCAACAAGATCAACGCAATGCCGGCAAAACCCTCCTTCATGATCCACACCGGCGACATCACGCACCTGTCGAAGGCCGCCGAGTTCGACAATGCCGACCGCATCATCTCGCAGAGCAAGCTCGACGTGCACTACGTGCCTGGCGAGCATGACTTTCTCGACGAGGAGGTGAAATTCTATCGCGAGCGTTACGGCCGCGGCACCAAGGGTGCAGGCTGGTATTCGTTCGACGCCGGCGGCGTACACTTCATCGGCCTCGTCAACGTCGTCGACCTCAAGGGCGGCGGTCTCGGCAATCTCGGCGCCGAGCAACTCGCCTGGCTCGAGGACGATCTGCGCGGCAAGTCGAAATCGACACCGATCGTGCTGTTCGCGCATATCCCGCTCTGGACGGTCTATCCCGAATGGGGCTGGGGCACCGAGGACGGCGGTCGCGCGCTCGAATACGTCAAGGGCTTCGGCTCCGTCACCGTGCTGAACGGACATATCCATCAGGTGATGCAGAAGGTCGAGGGCAWCGTCACTTTCCACACCGCGCGCTCGACTGCGTTCCCGCAGCCCGCGCCGGGGACCGCGCCCTCGCCCGGACCGATGAAGGTCGAGGACGCAAAGCTGCGCGGCATGCTCGGCGTCGCCAGCATCAACTTCAAGCAGAACGAGCAGCGGCTCGCGATCATCGACACGCCGCTGCAGGGTTGATCCAAGATTGAACGGAAAAAGGCTGAACGGAAGCTGACAATGAAAACACTCAATCGCCGCGACTTCGGTGTCGCCGTGGTCGCGGCCATCCTGTTGCCCGCAACGACGGCCCGTGCCGACGACATGGAAGTGCATATCGACAATTTCGTTTTCCAGCCGGCCGAGTTGAAGATCAAGCTCGGCACCACCGTGACCTGGACCAACCGGGACGACATCCCGCACACCGTGGTGTCGGCCGGCAAGTTCAGGTCCAAGGCCCTGGACACCGACGACAAGTTCTCGTTCACCTTCACCAATGCGGGCGACTACAAATATTTTTGTTCGTTGCACCCGCACATGACGGGGATGATCAAGGTTGAGTAACGTCTCAAACCAAGGCATCAACGTCTTGCCCGGCCGGTGGTCCCACGCCGGCCGGGCTCGTGTGCCTTCCGTCACACACGGAGACGAAACAAACAGGGACGAAACAACGCGACGCGCAGAACAAGAGGCAAAGCGAGGAGCGATGCCCGCCAACGACGATTTGCAGAAGGCGCAGCGCTTCCGTGAAGCCGCGCTGCCCTATCTCGACGACGTCTACACGCTCGCGCGCTATCTGCTGCGCGATGCCTCCGACGCCGAGGATGCGGTGCAGGAGTGCTATTTGCGCGCGCTGAAGCATTTTGACAGCTATCGCGGGCCGGCGATGAAGCCCTGGCTGTTCGCGATCCTGCGCAACGTCTGCAACGCAGAATACGCGCGGCGCGCGCACAGGCCCAGCGCGATCGAGGATACGCCCGGCGCCGCCGAGCAGACGCCGATCTGGCAGGAGAGCGAGGCGAGCCCCGAGACCGAGGTGCTGCGCAGCCGCGATGCCGGCGCCATCCGCAAGTTGATCGACGCGCTCGCCGAACCGTTCAAGGAAACATTCGTGCTGCGGGAGATCAACAACCTGTCCTATCGTGAAATCGCCGAGGCCGTCGGCGCCCCCGTCGGCACCGTGATGTCCCGCCTCGCCCGCGCCCGCGCCATGCTGCGCGCGGCCTGGACGGCGGAAGAGGAGCACTCGAGATGACCTGCGACGAAGCAAAAATCCTGCTTCACGCGCTGCTCGACAACGAGCTCGATGCCGGCCACGCGCGCGAGGTCGAAGCCCACATTGCCAGTTGCCCGGACTGCGCCGCGGAGTTTGCCGCACAACGCGAGATGCAGCGCGTGCTCGCCGACACCGATTTGCGCTATGCCGCGCCGGCTAGCCTGCGCGCCCGGATCGAAGCCGCGCTGCCGCAGCCGCAGCGCCGGCAACCGACCCGCCGCTCCGTGCTGCGCGGCTTTGCGATGGGCTCGGCCGTCTCCGCGCTCGCCGCCTCCGGCGTCGTCGCCGTGGTGCTGCGCCAGGACGACCAGCAGCGCATCCTGTCGGAGGTCGTCTCCGCGCATCTGCGCTCGCTTCAGGCCGGCCATCTCATCGACGTGGTCTCCACCGACCAGCACACCGTGAAGCCGTGGTTCAACGGCAAGCTCGACGTCGCCCCGCCCGTGATCGATCTCACCGCGCAAGGCTTCACGCTGGTCGGCGGCCGGCTCGACTATATCGACGCCCGCGCCATCGGCGCCGTCGTTTACAAGCGCCGGCAGCACGTGATCAATTTGTTCGTATCGCAGACATCGAACGCGGAATATCGCGCGCCGAAGACCGAGACCATGCAGGGCTTCAACTGCCGCCGCTGGGGCAATCGCGGCCTGAACTTCTGGGCCGTCAGCGATATCGGCGCCGACGAGCTCGCCGAATTCGTCGACAAGTTCGAGGCGGSGATGAAGGCGAATGTGGAGGGGTAGCTGGCGGAGCGAAGCAATCCAGCCCGCATCCGCAGAGGGATACTGGATTGCTTCGCTTCGCTCGCAATGACGACCGCTGAGATAGATCGGCGAATTTACGCCGACCGCCGCACCGCGTTGTCCACCAGCGTCTTGCCGAGCGACCAGATCGCGCCGGGGACCTTGTGGCTGCCGGCGATGACGTCGTCGAAGGCGCGCTCGATCCAGCCGCAATCTTCCTCGGTGATGGTGAGCGGCGGCAGCAGCTTGATGGTGTGGCTGCCGTGACCGGCGACTTGCGTGAGGATCTTGTGGTCCTTGAACAGCGGCACGGTGATGAGCTGGCAGAACAGGCCCTTGTTGGCAGCTTCCAGCACGTTCCAGGACGCCCGCAGCCGCAGCGACTTCGGCGGGCCGAACTCGACGCCGATCATCAGGCCCTTGCCGCGCACTTCCTTCATCAGCTCGTAGCCTGGCACCATGCGCGTCAGCGCGAGGCGCAGCTCGGCGCCGCGCTTGGCGGCGGACTCGATCAGCTTCTCGGACTCCATGACGTCGAGCGTCGCGATGCCCGCGGCCATCGCCAGATCGTTCTTGGAGAAGGTGGAGCCGTGCACCACGGCGCGGTCCATCTGGTTGAAGATCTTGTCGAAGATGCTCTTGCGCGTCAGCACGGCGCCGACCGGCACGTGGCCGCCGGACAGCGACTTCGACAGCAGCACCATGTCGGGCTCGACGTTCCAGTGCTCGACCGCCAGGAAGCGGCCGGTGCGGCCCATGCCGGTCTGGATCTCGTCGGCGACGAACAGCGTGCCGTATTTCTTGCAGAGCGCGGCAGCGCCCGGCAGGAACTCGTCGGTGGGCATGTTGACGCCCTTGCCCTGGATCGGCTCGACGACGAAGGCCGCAACCTCGCGCGAGGCCAGCGCCTTTTCGAGCGCGGCGAGGTCGTTGAACGGAATCGAGGTGCAGCCGGGCAGCAGCGGCTCGAAGCCGGTACGGAAGTTCGAATCACCCGTTAGCGACAGCGCGCCGTAGGTCAGGCCATGATAGCCGTGGGCGCAATAGACGATGCCGGGACGGCCGGTGGCGCCGCGGGCGAATTTGATCGCGGCTTCGACGCATTCGGCGCCGGAATTGGCGAAGAACGCCTTGTCGAGATAGGGGACGTATTTCAGCAGCCGCTCGGCGAGCACGCCGGCAAGCACCGAGACGTCGAACTGGACCAGATTGGGCAGGTCGGCATCGAGCACGCTCTTGAGCGCCTCGCGCATGACAGGGTGATTGCGCCCGATCGCGAACACGCCAAAGCCGGACAACAGGTCGAGATAGCGCGCCCCCTCGCGATCGTAGAGGTACTGCCCCTGCCCCTTCTGGAAGCCGACATCGTAGCCGATGGTCTTGAGAACCCGAACGAACTGCTCGTTCAGATACCGATTATGCAGGGTGCTGCGCTGGGCCTGACGGTCCGCGAATAGCTGAGACATGTCTGGATTTGGGCTGTGCATCCGCTACATACTTCGCTTGAGGGCCGGCTCGTCAACTGAAAAGGGACCGTTACCGAAAACGGTCTGTGCGGCCTTTTGCCCTTTTTCGGACCATCTTCGCAAGCACAGCTTTAAACCATGTTGCACTGCCAAGGAACTATCATGCGTTTAGCCCTTTACACCGGACTAATACTGGCTGGTGGTTACACCTGCCTGACACCCGCGCTCGCCGCCGATCCCACCGGCGACTGGCGGGTCGCCGACGCCGTCGCCAACATTCGTGTCGCCCAATGCAATGGCAGCATGTGGGGCGCGGTTTCCTGGGAAAAACAGCCCGGCGGCCGCGATGAATACAATCCGGATCCGTCGAAAAAGACCAGGCCGACGCTGGGCATGGCGACCCTGATCGACATGAAGAAGAAGCCCGGCGTCGATCAGTGGGAAGGGCAGGTCTACAACGCCAAGGACGGCCAGCTCTACAGCGCAACCATCACGACCGTCGGCACCGACCAGCTCGAAATCAAGGGCTGCGTGATGGGCTTCCTCTGCGGCGGCGAGACCTGGACCCGCGTCGCCCCGCCGATTCCTTTGAGCACCGCCAACGCCATGGCCAAGGGCGCACCGAAGCCCACCGGCGCGGCGCCGAAAGCCCAAGGCAACAACGGCGGCACCACAGGCGGCCCGACAACAGGCGGCACGACCGGCGCCAGCGCCACAGCGCCGGCCCCTGCCCCCGCAGCCCAGAAGACCGCTACCACCGCCAAGCCCGGTCAGAAGAACGCCGCCGACCCGGTCGGCGACATCTGCCTACTCCCTGAGATTGCGGGGTTTGCCCATTAGGGCCGGCTGGAACAGCAGCACTGCGGCAAGCGTCGTCACCAGCGAGAGTGCGAGTAGCTTGCCCATGCTGGACGTTCCGGGGTGGCTCGACAGCCACAGGCTACCGAACGCGGTCGCCGTCGTCAGCGCGCTGAAAAAGATCGCGCGTGTCAGGCTGGTCTGGAGCAGGTTTGTCCTGCCCGAGCGCCAGGCCACGACATAATAGATCTTGAAGGCGACGCCGACGCCGAGCAGCAGCGGGAACGCGACGATGTTGGCGAAGTTGAGCGGCAGCCCGATCAACACGCAGATTTCGAGCGTCACCGCGCCGGCGACCAGCAGCGGCACCAGCGTCATCAGCACGTCGACGAACCGCCGCAGCGTGATCCAAAGCAACAGGCCGATCACCAGCAGCGCGTAGATGCCGGCGTGGATGAACGCCTTCACCACGGTGTCACCGGATTTCAGGATCGAGACCGGCCCGCCGATCGCGGTCGGCTCGGCCGCGAGCACCGCCGCCGCAAATTTGCGCAGCGTGTCGTTGTCGTTGGGATCGCCCTTCGGCTGCGCCTCGACGCGGATGATCCCGTCCTTGCTCTTCCAGGCGCTGACGAGCTCGGGGGGCAGTGAGGCCAGGGTGACCGGCCCGGCCTGCATCGCGTTCCTGAGCTGGCCGAACGCGATCTTCAGCGGCGTGACGAACACGTCCTGCGCCGTGTTCCGCGTGGCCTCGTCGCCATTGGCGAGCTTTTCGAGCGCGTCCGCCAGCCGGCGCGAGGCGACGGCGCCCGGGCCCTTCGTGTCACCGGCGGTCCGGCGCAGATTGTCGACCGAGGATTTCAACGCCTCGACGTTTTCCTTGTCCGTTGGCGCAGCGTCGACCTGGTCAGGATTGAGCGCGGGGTTGAGCACCTTGGCGCCCTGCGCGAGCAGCTTCAGCTTTGGCGCCTGGTCGGTCGGCACGAAGCTGTCGAGCGACATCACGCGCAGCACCTCCGGCACCTTCTCCAGCTTCGCCTCGACCTGCCTCGCCTGCTCCTCGGACGTGGTCATCACGTTGATGGCATTGGCGCCGGTGTTCGGATCCTTGCGCAAATCGAGGAAGGTCGCGATCGACTCGGCCTTCGGGTTGCGCAGGTTCATCGGGTTGAAGTCGAACTTCAGGAAGTAGAGCAGCGGCAGGCCGGCGAGCGCCAGCAGCAACGTGCCGCCCACGACCAGCACACGGTGCTTCTCCAGAAAGTAATCGAGCGGCGCCAGGAAGGCATAACCGACGGGCTCCTGCTCACCGGGCGGGTTCAACAGCTTCAGCATTGCGGGCAGTACGGTGATGCTGGAGAGGAACGCCACCAGCATGCCGACGCCGGCGATCTGGCCGAGCTCGGAGATGCCCTTGTAATCGGTGGGCAGGAAACAGAGGAAGCCGGCGGCGGTCGCCATTGCCGCCAGCGACAGCGGCACCGCGGAGCGCTTGGCGGCAAGCACCAGCGCGCCGGAGAGATCGTTGTGCTTGTAGCGCTCCGAGCGGTAGCGGACGCTGTACTGGATACCAAAATCGACGCCCAGTCCCACGAACAGCACGGCGAACGCGATCGACAGCAAATTGAACGAGCCGACCATCATCAGGCCGGCAGCGGTCGTCAGCGCAAGGCCGACGAAGAGATTGACGAACACCGCGAAAATGATCTTCGACGAGTGCAGCGCCATCCACAGGATGAGCAGCACGACCAGCACAGTCCCGACGCCGTTGACGACGGCGCCCTCCTGGACGGTGGCGTATTCCTCGTTGGCGATCGGGACGGGACCGGTCAGTCGCACTCGTGCCTGGTACTTGTTCGCAAAATCCAGATCAACTGCCGCCTTGCGGATCGCGTCGGTGGCGCCCTTGCCGGGCTCCAGCGCGTTGTAGTCCAGGATCGGCTTGAACTCGATGAAGGCGCGCTTATCGGAATCCGTCAGCGGCTCGTCGCTGACGAGCTCACGCCAGGAGAAGCTCGCTTTGCCCTTGTTGAGCACGGTCTCGACGGTCTGCGCGATCTGATTGAAGGGCCGCGCGGTATTGTCGAGCTTGACCTGGCCGCGCTTGACGCCGGCAAGTCCCGTCTCCAGCGCGCCGGTCAGGCCGCGGATCGAGGGATCACCGGCCATGATCTCGACCAGGGGCGCTGCGGATTCGAACTGGCTGGTGATCTTGCCGACCTCTTCGGTCGGCAGGAACAGCAAGCCGTTCTTCTCAAAGAACTCGCCGGTGCCGAGCTGCTGCATCGACTGGAAGTCGGTCTTGTTGTCCTTCAGCTTGGCGAAGAGCGCATCCGCCGCCGCGGTCGCCATCTCCGGCGTCCTGGCCTCGACGACCGCGAGAATCGTCGCGTCGCGGTCGAAGGCACGGTCGAATTGCTGGTCGCGCTGGCGCCAGTCCAAATTCTGGGCAATCAGCGAATTGATGTCGGTGTTGATGGCGAAATGCTTAGACGTGTAATAGCCCGCCCCGACCGAAAGCAGGAGCCCGAGAACGACGACGAGGGAGGCAAACCGGGTGCAGGCCCTGACGATGGCAACGACTACGCTTTGCAGCATCTTTTCTTTCTGCGGTTAACAGCTTGCCGGAAACGCCCGCTGTTTATCGGAGTTCCCCGGCGAAACCTATTGCTGTTTTGAGTGGTTCTCGCCGCACGAAGGTTCGAGGTAAACGGCGACAGACCTAGGCAAAATCATGCGGGGCGGTCGGTATAGCCGGTGACTTGAGGCGGGAAAGTGGCGAAGCGGTGAGCACAAATGTCGCCATTTTGATCAGAGCGCATGCCCTATTATAATACCGCGGATGCGCACGGTAACGGAACCAGGGTTTCATCCGGTCTTTCCTTTTTGCCGATTTTTTGACACAAAGTGCTGTGCCTCCATGCGCCGGGGCCCAGATAGGGTGGGCGGTTACCGCGTGCGCGAAACCAATGGTGCGGTTATTGCAACTCATTGGACAGTATCGAAGTGCCGCCGGGGACTTGAGAAGCGGATTGGTGCAAATTGCGTGATGGGCGTCCTATGGAAGTTTATCTAGCGCAGCCGCGCGGCTTTTGCGCGGGCGTGGTGCGTGCGATCGAGATCGTGGAACGGGCGCTGGAGAAGTACGGCCCGCCCGTCTACGTGCGCCACGAGATCGTGCACAACAAGTACGTGGTCGAGAGCCTGAAGAACAAGGGCGCGATCTTCGTCGAGGAACTGTCCGAGGTTCCGCCGAAAGCCGTGACCGTTTTCAGTGCCCATGGCGTCGCCCGCAGCGTCGAGGAAGAGGCTGCCGCGCGCGACCTTCCGGTGCTCAATGCCACCTGCCCCCTGGTCACGAAAGTTCACAATCAGGGGAAACGCTACATCTCCAGGGGCCGCACCCTGATCCTGATCGGCCATGCCGGCCACCCCGAGGTCGAGGGCACGATGGGCCAGGTTCCCGCCCCGGTGCTGCTTGTCCAAAGCGTTGAAGAGGTTAAGGCCTTGACGCTGCAGGCGGATACGCCAGTGGCCTACATCACCCAGACCACCCTGTCGGTCGACGACACCAAGGACATTATTGCGGCCCTCCAGGCCCGCTTTACAGATATTCAAGGCCCGGATATCCGGGATATCTGCTATGCGACACAGAACCGCCAATCTGCGGTAAGGGACTTGAGCAAGCTGGTCGACGTGATCTTGGTGGTGGGCGCTGCCAATAGCTCGAACTCGAACCGGCTCCGCGAAATCGGCACTGAGGCCGGCGTCGCGAGTTATTTGATTGCCGACGGCAGCGCGCTCAATCCGGAGTGGTTGAAAGATGCCAAGACCGTCGGCGTCACGGCCGGCGCTTCGGCGCCTGAGGTACTCGTGGATGACGTGATCGAAGCGATGCGGCGGATCGGACCAGTCAAGGTCTCGGTGCTGCCGGGCCGCGAGGAAAACATCGAATTCCGGCTTCCGGCCGAACTGGCTGCGAGCTGACCCACCCGAATTCCTAGCCCAGAAAGAAACTTGTAATGGCTATCCCCTTCTTCAAGGAAATGCGTATCGGCGGCTATTTGCTCAAGCAGAAACTGCTTGGCCGCAAGCGCTATCCGCTCGTGCTGATGCTGGAGCCGCTGTTCCGCTGCAACCTCGCCTGCGTCGGCTGCGGCAAGATCGATTATCCGGATGCGATCCTCAACCGCCGCATGACCGCCCAGGAGTGCTGGGACGCGGCCGACGAGTGCGGCGCGCCGATGGTCGCCATTCCCGGCGGCGAGCCGCTGATCCACAAGGAGATCGGCGAGATCGTGCGCGGCCTGGTCGAACGCAAGAAGTTCGTCTCGCTCTGCACCAACGCGCTGCTGCTCGAGAAGAAGCTCGACCTGTTCACGCCCTCCCCGTACCTGTTCTTCTCGGTGCATCTCGACGGCCTGAAGGACCATCACGACAAGGCTGTGTCGCAGAAGGGCGTGTTCGACCGCGCCGTCTCCGCGATCAAGGCGGCCAAGGCGCGCGGCTTCACCGTCAACGTCAACGCCACCATCTTCGACGGCCATCCGGCCGAGGAGATCGCGAAATTCCTCGACCTCACCGTCGAGCTCGGTGTCGGCGTCTCGATGTCGCCGGGCTATGCGTATGAGCGTGCGCCGGACCAGGAGCACTTCCTCAACCGCACCAAGACCAAGAAGCTGTTCCGCGACGTCTTCGCGATGGGCAAGGGCAAGAAGTGGAACTTCATGCATTCCGGCCTGTTCCTGGACTTCCTCGCCGGCAACCAGGAATACGAGTGCACGCCGTGGGGCATGCCCGCGCGCAACATCTTCGGCTGGCAGAAGCCCTGCTATCTGCTCGGTGAAGGCTATGCCAAGACCTTCAAGGAGCTGATGGACACCACCGATTGGGAAACCTACGGCACCGGCAAGTACGAGAAGTGCGCCGACTGTATGGCCCATTGCGGCTACGAGCCGACGGCTGCGACCGCTGCCATCAGCCACCCGCTGAAGGCGATGTGGGTGTCGCTGCGCGGCATCAGGACCACGGGCCCGATGGCGCCCGAGATCGACATGACCAAGCAGCGTCCGGCGCAGTACATCTTCTCGGCGGAAGTGCAGAAGCGCCTGTCGGAGATCCGCAAGGACGAGGCGGCCGCGGCGCAGGAGAAGGCGGCGCGGAAGGCGTCGACCGCCGCGTAAGCACGCAAGTCGGTACGAACAAAGAAGGCCCGGTCGCCACCGCGACCGGGCCTTTTCATCTTCGGCACGAACGCCCCGAGGCGACCGGAGGCAGATCCGCTGCCCCGTGAAGCCAAACGGCCCTGCGCGGCCACTCGTGCCATAAGGCAGATTGCCGACCTTCGTCAGGCTGATCGCGCTGAATCCAGCAAACCGACGATCGAGCCCAGCGTGTCCGGAACGAGCGTCGTGCGACGGCGATCTATCTGCGTCCAAGCGAGTCGGCGGCAATTGTCGAGGGCATGATGCGACGGACGCTGTGGGTCGTGGATCGAAACCGCATGGAAGCGACCGAGTGAGCAGGCACCAAAACGCAAAAGGCCCGGTCGCCAATGGCGACCGGGCCCTTTGCTTTATCGTATCAAGAGGTCAGGCCGCCTTGGAGACCAGGGCCTCGCTGTCGACGAGCTCGGTGCCGATCAAATAGTCGCGGCAGCCGCGCAAGCTACGCAGCGCGCGGTTGAAGTCGATGCCGGTCGAGACCAGCGCATGCAGCGTGGTCGGATTGCGCACGATGCCGCGCAGAACGGCGGCGAGATCGATCTGGCCGTTCGGCTTGATGGCGGCGCGGGCGAGCGCCGGCAGCGCGCGATGGGCGGGATCGCTGATGACGCGGACCGCGGCAAAGGGCAGCCCCGCCTCGGCGGCGTAGGCGGCCGCGATGTGGCTCTCCATGTCGACGGCGGAGGCGCCGGTTTCCGAATGCAGCGCCGCCTTGCAGGACCGCTTCGTAACCACCTCCTCGGCGCCGGCAAGGCTGCCGCGCACCACGCGGCGGCGGCCCGACGTCAGGCGGTCGATCAGGTCGTCGCCGAGCGACAGGCCCGCGGCCCAGCGGGTATCGCCGGAGAGCACCTCGGTCGCCAGCACGACGTCGCCGGAGCGCAGCGTCGGGTCGAGCCCGCCGGCCACGCCGAACGAGATCACGCCGCGAATCGTCTCGGGATCCACCACCGTCAGAAGCGCCCGCAACTGGGTCGGGCTGCTCGACGAGCAAATGACCGCCATTCCGGGCCCAGCCGCGATACGGGCCTCCTGAACCAGTCCAGTCACGATCAATATCGGCCGCGGGTCGATGGCATTACCCACGGTCAGATAGTCCCCCGTCCCCAAAGTCACATCCCGACCCCTACCACCCTGCTGTTGGTGTTCCGCAAGTTCCGATACCGCGCCAACGCCCACAGCGGGAAGAACTTCGGGTAACCGTGATAACGCAGATAGAATACACGAGGAAAGCCTGTGGCGGTGTACCGCTGCTCGTCCCACAGTCCTTTTTTGTTCTGTGTTGCAATCAGGTACTCCACCCCGCGGGCGACGGCCGGGTGATCAACCTCGCCAGCAGCCATCAGGGCAAGCAAGGCCCATGCCGTTTGCGAGGCGGTCGAGGGAGACGCCTCCCAGCCCTTGTAGTCGAGACGGTAGCTGACGGCGGCCTCGCCCCAGCCGCCGTCCTTGTTCTGGATCGAGGCCAGCCAGTCGGCGGCTTTCCGAATCATCGGGTCGTTATGGCGGACGCCGGCCATGTTGAGGGCACAGAGCACCGACCAGGTTCCGTAGATGAAGTTCATGCCCCAGCGGCCGTACCAGGACCCTTCCGGGTGCTGGGTCTTCCTGAGGTAGGCGACCCCGTCGGCGACATGCTTGCTGGTCTTCTCGGTCTCGCCGAGCTGGGCCAGCATGGAGATGCAGCGCGCGGTGACGTCCTCGGTCGGCGGATCGAGCAGCGCGCCATGGTCCGAGAACGGGATGTTGTTCAGATAGTATTCGAGGTTGTTGACGTCGAAGGCGGCCCAGCCGCCGTCGTCGCTCTGCATGCCCTCGATCCACTCCCGGCCGCGGTCGATTGCGGCGTCATAGCCGGTCGCACCGTGCTCGCGTCGCATGCGGTCCATCGACATCACCACCACCGCGGTGTCATCGAGATCGGGATAATAGGCATTGTTGTACTGGAAGGCCCAGCCGCCCGGGCGCACGTCGGGCCGCTTCACCGCCCAGTCGCCCTTCACCTCGAGCTCCTGCTTCGGGATCAGCCAGTCGAGGCCCTGCTTGGCCGCAGGCAGGGCTATGTCACCGCCGGCTTCGAGCAGCGCGTGGGCGGTCAGCGTCGTGTCCCACACCGGCGAGACGCAGGGCTGGCAATAGGCCTCGTCGCCGTTGAACACGAGCAGCTTGTCGATGCCGCGGCGCGTGACCGCTCGCGGCGGATAATTCTCGTCCTTGCCGAGCGCGTCATACATCATGACGATGTTGGCCATGGGCGGATAGATCGCGCCCATGYCGTCCTCGCCGTTGAGCCGCTCCTCGGTGAAGGCGAGCGCCGTATCGATCGCGCGCTGCCGCAGGCTCTTCGGAAACATCGGCTCGATCACGCGCAGAATGCCGTCGAGCGCGCGGAATAGCACGAACCAGGCCATGCTCTGGTGCGGCGCCTTCGCGGTCATGCCGATCGAGCGCGGATCCTGGAGAAACAGCTCGTCGATCCCGACGCCCTTCGGATTCTTCGCCAGCGGCTTCAGCGCGGCGAGAACCATCAGCGGCACCATGGTGGTGCGCGCCCAGTAGGAAATCTTGTTGAGGTGGAACGGCGACCAGAACGGCAACAGCACGATCTCGATCGGCAGCACCGGCACCGCGCGCCAGGTCACCACGCCGAACATCGCAAGCAGGAAGCGCGTGAAGACGTTGCTGTTGATCGCGCCGCCGCGGGCATGGATCGCCTCGCGCGCACGCACCATGTGCGGGGCGTCGACGGAATCACCGATCATCTTGAGCGCGAAGTAGGACTTCACGCTCGCGCTCATGTCGAACTCGCCGTCATGCACGAGCGGCCAGCCGCCATGGGCGCCCTGCACGCGGCGGAGATAATTGCCGAGCTTGGCCTCGAGCACGGCGTCCACGGGCTCTGCGAGATAATGGCGCAGCAGGATGTATTCGGCCGGAATGGTGCAGTCGGCCTCGAGCTCGAACACCCAATGGCCGTCGGATTGCTGGAAGCCGAGAACGCCTTGCGTCGCCGACGCAATGCTCGATTCCAGGACGCCCGATTCCAAGGCTTCGCGGCTGGTCGCGTTCACGGAATCCATGTCGCTCGATTGCTCCGATAGTCGATTGAAATTGACCGGGACTTTGCCCGTCAGGGCCGCTTTGCGGCCAAAACCAGATCGGCGGCGCGATCACCGGACCGCACCGATCCCTCGATGGTTGCAGGCAATCCCGTAGCAGTCCAGTCGCCGGCAAGAAACAGGTTTTTCAGCGCAGTGGCCGGCCCCGGACGCAGGGCATTCTGGGCCGGCGTGGCCGCAAATGTGGCACGGCGCTCGCGCACGATCTGCCAGGGGGGCAGCTCGCCGGAGACCCCGCCCGCCTTGCAGACGTCGTTCCAGATCGCCTGCGCGAGTTCCTCGCGCGGCATGTCGACCAGGCGGTCGCCATTGCTGATGGTCACGGAGAGCCGGTTCGGGAACGCGAACAGCCATTCCACGACGCCGCCGATCACGCCGAGGATCGGCGCCGAGCCCGGCGGCGGTTCAAAGCGGAAATGCGCGTTCACGATGGCGCGGAATTCGGTCGGCGTCTTCAGCCCGGGCAGCAGGCTCGCAGCGGCACGCGGCGGCACTGCCATCACGACGACATCGCCCTCACCGAGCTGGATCACATCCTCGCCGCCGAAATTCAGCGCGCTGGCCTTGCCGTCACCGGTCGTAAACGAACGCAGCTCATGGCCGAGCTGAACGGTGTGGCCGCGCTCCTGCAAGAACTTGACGGCAGGCTCGATCAGCACGGCGCTCAAGCCGTCGCGCGCAATCAGCGGCCGGCACGCCTGTCCGCCGGCAAGCAGCGTCTCGCGCACGATCGCGCCGGCAAGCCCGGCCGAGCCCTCGGGCGGATCGACGTTGAGCGCCGCAAGCAGCAGCGGCTGCACCAGCCGCTGATACAGGATGCCTTCGCAGGGAATGGACTTGCCGACCAGCGTCTCCTCCGACGCCCAGATCAGCGGCGCCAGCTTGAGATAATCGCTGAGCCCGGTGTCGGGAACGCGGCGGCTCTCGTCGAGCACCCAGGTCGGCAGCCGGCCATCGCCGAGATCGATCTGCCAGCGCTGCCCGGTCTTGATGTCGACGAACGGAAACTGCGCGCGCTCGGGGCCGACGAGGCCCGCCTCGGTGCCGATCGAGCGGGCATAGGCGCGCGCATGGCTGTTGCCCGACAGCAGCAGATGATTGCCGTTGTCGATGGTGAGATTGGTGGCGCCGTCGAAATAGGAACGGCAGCGGCCGCCGGCCTGGTGCGTCGCCTCGTGCACGGCGACCTTGAAGCCGGCATTGGCGAGCCGCACGGCGGCGGAGAGGCCGGAAATTCCAGCACCGATGATGTGAGCTGTCTTTTGCATCAGATGAAAGCGTAACGGAGCAGGATCAGGATGCGCGCGACCTTCGACACACGCACCGGCTCGCGCGGCGCGTTGAAGCCGCGTGCGATCAGGAGGTCCAGAATGGAATGGTAGTATTTCGACATGATCCGCGGCGCGCGCACGGCGCGGCGCTTGTTGCGGTTCATGATCTCGTCAGACTTCTCGAAATGCGCCTTCGCACGCTGCGTCAGCGGCTGGCAGACCTTCGGCAGCGCGCGCTCGGTGATCACGCCGTTCGGGTCGTTGGAGGTGATGCCGGCATGCAGCAGCGCCTCGCGCGGCAGATAGAGCCGGCCGAGGCCAGCGTCCTCGTCGATGTCGCGCAGGATGTTGGTGAGCTGGAGCGCGCGGCCGAGATGGTAGGCGAGCTGGATGCCGTCTTCCTCGGGCAGGCCGAACACCCGCACCGACAGCCGCCCCACGGCGCTGGCGACGCGATCGCAGTAGAGATCGAGCGTCGTCATGTCGGGCGCGCGGATGTCCTGCGGCACGTCCATCTCCATGCCGTCGACGATCGCAAGGAAATCCTCGCGCTTGAGGCCGAAGGTCTTCACCGAGGCGACGTAGTCCTTCAGCCGCGGCGGCGGATGGCCCTGATAGAGCGCGTCGATGTCGTTGCGCCACTCCTGAAGCGCGGCGAGCCGCTCGTCGCGCGGGCCGTCGGAATCGGCGATGTCGTCGACCTGGCGGCAGAAGCTGTAGATCTGGAACATCGCTTCGCGCTGGTCATGCGGCAGGATGCGCATCGCAGCGTAGAAGGAGCTGTTCGATGCGGTCGAGCCGTAATTGGCGCTGGGCGAGGTCGCCTCAAGCGTCATGTGCAGTCCCCGGTCTGGAAATGGCCTTGCGCCCGATCGCGCGGCGGCCGACTTCGCCGATCATGCCGGCGAGGCTGAAAGTGAGAAGCTCGAACTTGTTCAGATGCACGCGCTCGCGCAGGGGATCGCGCACCTTCAACAGGCGCACGATGCGATCGGCATAGGCCTGGATCACCGCGACGTCGACGCCGAGGCGGAAATCGCGGATCTCCGCGCTGAGCGACCGGCCCTCGTCGAGCAGGGCTGCGTTGCGCACGGCGAGCGCCTGAAGGCAGGCCAGCATCGCCGGCGGCGACTGCGTCAGCCCGAGCTGCTCGACCGAGGCGCCACTCGCGGCCAGCGCGTCGCGCGGCAGATAGACGCGATTGAGCTCGCGAAAATCCTTGCCGCAATCCTGGAGGTGGTTGTTGATCTGAAGACCTGCGCAGAGCGCGTCCGAGGCCGCCCATGTCGACGTGCTCTCGCCGTGGACGTCGAGCATGAAACGGCCGACCGGCATCGCCGAGTAGCGGCAATAGTGGATGACCTCGTCCCAGTTCTCGTAGCGCAGCTTGGTGACGTCCATGCGGAACGCGATGAGCACGTCGAGCGCGTGGCGCGGCGCCATGCCTCGCTCGGCCAGCGCCCGCCGCAGAATGACGGCTTCGGCCTGGGTGTCGCCCTCGCCGAGCAGTTCCGCCTCGAGCAGGTCGAGATAAGCGAGCTTCTGGTCGGGCGGCAGCGTCGCGTGATCGGCGATGTCGTCGGCGGTGCGGACGAAATTGTAGTACGCCAGGATCAGCGCGCGATGGCGCGGATGAATGATCCAGGACGCGACGGGAAAATTCTCGTCGCGGTCACCCTTGCCGGATCGCAATTCGCTCGCAGAGGTCATCGAGGGCTGGTTTACAATCGTTTGGACAGGAAGGGCTTTTTCGCTCGCGCGGGCTCATGCCGGCGATGCCGCCGCGGCCCCCATATAGGGGAATACGGCCGCAAAACCAATCCTGTCTCTCGATGGCTGCCCTTCCGGATCCGGCCCGAAAAGGCGGCCCCGGGGCCGCCCTTGGTAGGCCAGTGGCCGAGCTTACTGGTTGTGGGTCTTCAGGACCTGGTCGCAGGCCTGCGAGATCTTGGCCCGGTTCTCCTTGAGGCAGGCCAGGATGGTGAAATCGCCCTGGTCRATGACCGGACGGCAGAACTTCTGCACATCGCGCGTGCAGGCCTTCTGTTCCGCGTCCGTGCCGCGTCCTGCCTGGGCGAATGCCGCCGTCGAAAGGGATGCCGACAGCAGGGTGAGAGCGACGAGAAGCTTACGCATTGTATTCCTTCATTCTGACGGCAGAATCGCACCAATCCCGGACAGCACAGGGCGGACGACCGGAATGGATTGTTCTGATGGCAAGTCGCCGCGGAACGTGCGGCCTCGGAGAAGGCACAAGCACTGGCAAATGCGGCCAAATTGGCGCCACAGCCACCAAATTAGGTCTTCCCTCGCTCTTCATTGGCAGATGTAAGAGTTTGATACTACGTCATAATTCTGGCACACCGCGTTTTGATGCGTACCTGTTGCAGAGCTGCATCTCTCCGCCCTGCTTTTCCCGCCAGAAACACACCGAAACAGAGAGAATCGCGCAGCCTGACCTGGCGCGAGGGCGTCGTGAACCGCCGTCCCCGGCTGTCAGACTTTGAACCAGACACAGCCTCGGAACACTAAACTTTCGATGTGGCGAGACGTTCATCCTAAGCGAACGTCGCTCGAAAACGGGATATTCAAAATGCAATTCTTTGGGCGATCTGGACAGGCAATCAAGGCGGCCGGCATCGGGGCTGCGCTGCTCTTCTCAGTCTCGGCAAGCCATGCTCAGTCGTCCGGACCGTTTGCAGGTTTCGACGGTGCGTGGAGCGGCACCGGCACGGTGTCGCTGTCCGATGGCAGCACCGAGCGCATCCGCTGCAAGGCCGACTACAAGGTCGCCGGCACCGGTCTCAGCCTCAAGCAGGCCCTTCACTGCGCGTCCGACAGCTACAAGTTCGACCTCACCAGCGACGTGACGAGCCAGGGCGAGCGAATCTCCGGCAACTGGAGCGAGACCAACCGCAACATCTTCGGCAATCTCCAGGGCACCGCCGGCGGCGGCCAGATCGAGGTGTTCGTCGAAGCCAACGGCTTCGCCGCCAACCTGTCGCTGCGCACCAACGGCACCAAGCAGACGGTGCAGATCAGCTCGAAGGGCGAGATCCGCGGCGTCAACATCACGATGACGAAGGGCTGACGCCCTTCCCAGCGGATAAGGAACACGCCCCCGGTTCTCGCGAGCCGGGGGCTTTTTGCTGACATTGTTGCGGACATGGACCCAATTCGCAGACATCTGCTCAAGGCCGCCGGGCTCTTCGTAACCAGCCGCGCCTTCGCCAATGACCAGCAGGGTACGAGCATGCAGCCTTCGTCGGTAAAACCGCGTCACGTGCTCTGCTTCCTCGGCAAGGACGAGAGCCTGCTGCACCCGTCGAAGGCGGTGGCCAAGACAATCGCGGATTTCAACTTCGAGATCGACCGCACCTATTCGCAAGCCAAACCCGATCCGCACATGGAGCGGTCGTTCGGCGTGTGCTGGGACCGCGTCTTCCCGAAAGCCTGGTCTGCCGCGGACGAAGCGACCGTGGCCAGCCACAAAGCGGTGCTCTATTTGCTGAGCCCGCCGCTGGAGCAGCAGAAGGCAGTCGCCTTTTCGGCCGCGGCCTTGCGCATCGTCGAGGAGATGATCGAAGCCGGTGCCACCGCCGTGAAGGGCGAAAGCGCCGGCATTGCCCACGGCCTCGAGCGGTGGCGCAGTCTCGGCGATCAGGCCCGCAAGGGCGCAAAGACCAGTCAGGGCCTTGGCATGACCCTCGCCGTCGCCAAGGCGTGTCGTCTTGCTTTCGCCAAGCGTCCGCTCGGCGGCGATCGCTATTACGAGACCGTCGGCTATCACCTCGTCGGCTTGCCGGAGATCTATGTCGCGAAATCGCGCGGCAACGAATGGTCGGCGGTGATGCTCATGGAGGAGCTTGCCAACGCGATGGCCGAGAGTGGCATCGAAGCGACGCTACGCGATCGCAAGCTTACGCTCTCGCGGGAGCAGGACTACGCCGAGGACGATTTCAAGTTCAATCCGTACGGGATCGTCCGGGTCGAGGCGTGAGCAAAGGGCGGCGTATGCCGCCCGCTCAGATCGCCGGCTTGTCAGGGCCCTGAAGCTTGGCGTGCAGGTTGATCAGCCACATCGCCGTCGGCCGCAGGATGAAGAGGTCGGCGACGAGGGCCATCACCATCGAGAAGGCGCTGAGCCAGCCGAACAGCCGCAGCGACGGCAGGTCGGAGAACACGGTGACGACGAGACCGCAGGCCAGCACCAGCGTGGTCAGGATCAACGCCGGGCCGACCAGCACCGTCGCGCGCTCCACCGCGAGCGCCGAACCGACGCCCGGCTTGCTCTCCAGCCTGAGGCGATTGAGGAAGTGGATCGTCGCGCTCAAGCCCAGGCCGAACGAAACGGTCAGCGCCACGACACTGGCAAATTGCAGCCCCTCGCCCATCGCCCACAGCACCGTTCCCGACATCACCACCGGGAAGATGCCCGGCAGGATACAGGCGAACATCACGACCCAGGAGCGGAAGGCAAGGCCGATGAAGATCGCGACGAGCGCGAATTCGACAGTGAGCCCGCGGTTGAGCTTCTCGATCATGCCGGCCGAGTTGCGCGCGGCAATCGCGGCAAGACCCGTTACCGCGATCTCGTAGCCCGGATGCTTCTTGCGGACGGCGTCAAGTTCGGAATCGAGCTTGTCGACGATCGGTAGCAGCTGGCTGGAATCCTTGTCCGGCACGCGGCCTGCGACCACGACGGCGTCCTGCTCGGCGTCGATGAAGCGCCGGACCAGATGCTCGGGGATGACGTTGACATATTCCTTCAGCGTCGCGACGTCGGCGCTGCCGGCCTTGTCTGCGAGCCAGCGGCGCAGGGTCTCGAGCGACCAGACGTTGCCGACACCGGCCGCCTTCTCGACGGTCGCATGCACGTCCGCGATGGTCTGGAGCGTCTCCGGCGAGTAGAGCGTCTCACCCTTGGGGAACTGGACCAGCACGTTGACCGGATTGGCACCGGTGAGCTTGGCATCGAGCCGGTCGCTGGCGGCGACGGCCTGGCGCTTGTCCGGCACCTGATCCGCGAGCCGGTAGCGCGGTTCCAGATTGGCGTAGATGACGCCGAGGCCCGCGACGAACAACACTGCAATCAGGCTGAACAGGCCGGGACGGCCCACCATGCGGACCGCGATCCAGTAGCAGAAATTGCGCAGCGCCTGCACGCCGGCATCCGCGCTCTGGAACTTGGAAGCAAAGACTTTCTCATTGCGCACCAGCAGCACGCCGAACACCGGCACCAGCGACAGCACCGCGACCAGCGCGATGATGGTGGCGGCGAGGCCCGCCTCGCCGAACTTGCGGATCAGGTCGGAGTCGGAGAACTGGAGCGCGATGAAGGAAATGCCGGCGGTGCCGTGCGTCAGCACGCAGGCCGGGCCCACCACCAGCACGGCGTTCTTGAACGCGGTGAACTTGTCCTGGCCCGCGATCAGCCGGTCGCGCGCGGCGAACGTCAACTGCATCGAGTCCGAGAAGCTGATCACCATGATGAGCGGCGTCATCACGTTCAGGAACATGTTGAGATTGAAATTGGCCCAGCCGAGCGCACCGAGCGCCAGCAGGATCGCAATCATCGGCGGGAACGCCGCCGCGACCATGAACGAGATCTTGCGGAAGAAGATGATGGCGATAACGCAGCCGGCGAGGATGCCGAGGATGTTGTAGGTCAGCCCGTCACGCTCGACCGCGTTGCGGATCTCAAGCTGCATCACCGGCACGCCGGAGAGCTGCACGTTGAGGCCGGTATTGCCGAGGTCTTCCTTCATCAGCGCACGGATGTCGCCGACGGTCTTGGTCAGCTTGCTGGAGGCGACCACCTCCGGATCGAGCGAGAGCACGATCAGCGCCAGCGTGCCGTCGTCCGACAACAGCTTGCCGCGGATGATCTCGTTGTTCTTGACGGTCTCGACGAACTTGTCATAGGCCGCGCCCTCGGGCAGTTCGGGCGGGAACAGCGCCGCCGGCAGCCTGCCCGGCGCTGGCGCCTGCCGCGCCGAGAACAGCGAGACCAGGCCGCGCGTGCCTTCGACCAGCTGCATGTCGGTGACGAAGTCGCGCAGCTTCTCGAGGTTATTCCGCGCCAGGAGGGTCTTGCCTTCGACCACGACGAGGACGTCGAATTCCTCAGCCGGGAACTTCTTTGTCACCGCTTCATACTGGCGGAATTCCGGCGTGTTGGACCGGAACAGCTGGGACAGCGAATCGTCGATCTTGATCCGGTGAATGCCGAACACGGCACCGACGATCAGGGCGAGCAGAACGATGCAGGAGACGATCGGCGCCCGGACGGCGATCAGCCCGATGCGCTCGAGCCCGAAGGCGATCGAGGACGTCGGTCCCTGCTCGACCTTGTCGACATGAACCTCATTCTCGCGGTGCTTTTCGAGCATGCCTTGTCCAGTTCCTAATCGGCTCGGGTCTGTGAGCTTATTGCGTCCCGCGAACGGCTTGAAAATGCCATACAGATGGGAGGCTTGCCCTTTGAAAATGCGCGGAAAATCGCCGCGAGGGGTTTAGCAGGTCCAAACGCCCTCTCGCAAGCGCGCGCAAGCGCACAAATTGGATCAACATGCGGCGATTTCGACCCTTGATACCGGTCATTCCGGCCGGATCGTCCCGATTCGAGCGGGAGGATCGCCGCTCTCGTCTTTCAGCGCCACGCCGGTGGCCTCCCGCGCCAGCCCCTCGCGAACAAGCCAGGCGATTTTGAAGGCGGCCTCGTCATGGCTCAACCCGGCCTTGTGGACGTTCGAGACGCAATTGCGCTCGGCATCGGTGCGGCCCGGCTTCGGTGCGAAGGTCAGATAGGCGCCGAGGCTGTCGGGCGCGGACAGGCCCGGCCGCTCGCCGATCAGCGTCACCACCATGCGCGCACCGAGAATGGCGCCGATCTCGTCGCCGAGCGCGACGCGCGCGCCTGAGGCGACAACGAAATGTCCAATCGCGACGTCGTTCCCTTCCGCAAGCAGCGGCAGCAGGTGAGACACCAGCGCCACCGCATGGGCGTGGACCGCGGCCGACGACAGGCCGTCGCCGATCACGATGGCGAGCTGGCACGGCTCCGAGGCACTTCGCGCCAAAAGCTCCGCTGAACCGGCATCGAGCTGTCGTCCCAGATCCGGCCGCCGCAAATAATCCCTGCGGTCGACCGCCTGGCTCCGCGCCTCGGTGACGATAAGGCCAAGCGCGCGGAGATCTGCGACCAGACGCGGCGCGTCGAAGACTGCATGCACGGCATCGCGGGCGCGGGCATGGTCCAGCGTGAAATCCAGCAAGGCCCTTGTCGGCACGCTCGCGCCGCTGCGGCCGAGCGCGACGCGCGCAGGCGTCAGCGACCGCAGATCGAGGGTCGGGCGGCGCGGGACGGCCGGATCAGACATGTCGCGTCATTCGGCGGGAACGGAGGCCTCGCGCAGGCGGATCGAATAGTTCGAGGCGTTTTGCCTGCCGCTGGACGCCGCGCGCGCAAACGTAATCAGATGGTGCGCGATCAAGGTGCAGCCGATCAGCCCTTCGAGGTCGCCGCGCTTGATGCGCCCGAGCGCAAACTTCCAGAACACGCGCCTGTAGTCGCCGAGCACACCGACCTTCCAGAAGATGTTGCGCAGCATCACGAGACCGCGCCGGATGTTGGGCCAGGTCTTCATCTCGTCCGGCGTCGGCATCTTCAGGCGGTGCACATAGACGTTGTCGCATTGATACTGGAAGCGCGCGTAGACCTTCTCGGGCTCGTAGGCGACGCCCATGGCGTGCTTCCAGGATGCGACGACCTCATCATAGGGCAACAGGAAGTCGACGTTGGAATCGCGACCGTCATCCTCGATCAGGCGTCCCTCGCGCTCCAGACGGTCCCACAGCGGCGTCTTCGGCAGCGCCTGGAGCAGGTTGATCGTGAGCAGCGGAATCCGGGACTCCTCGACGAAGGCCAGCAGCGCCTCCGAGGTGTTCGGCTTGTCGGTGTCGAGCCCCATGATGATGCCGGACACGACCTCCATGCCGTAGGAGTTGATCGTTTGCACGCCCTCGAGGATCGGGACCATCATGTTGTGGTCCTTGTGCATCGCCTTCAGCGCGTCGGGATCGGGCGTCTCGATGCCGCAGAAGATGGTGATGAAATAGGCCTCGCGCATCTTTTCGAGGATCTCGGGCCGCTTGGCGATGTTGAGCGTCGCCTCGCAGGCGAGCCGCACCACATAGCCGGTCCGCTTCTGCCATTCGATCAGATGCGGCAGCAGGTCCATCGCCGCCTTGCGGTTGCCGATGAAATTGTCGTCGACGAAATAGACCGTGTCGGTCATCCCGCATTCGCGCAGGCGGTCGAGCTCGGCGATGATCTGCTCGGGCGACTTGAGGCGCGGATTGCGGCCGTAGAGGCCGGGGATGTCGCAGAACTCGCACTGATAGGGGCAGCCGCTGGAATATTGGATGCTGCCGAGGAAGTATTTCTTCACGTCGGCGAGTTCGTAGGCCGGGATCGGAAACTCCGTCATCGGCACGCGGTCCTTGGTGGTGAGCACCACCTGCTCCCCGGGACGCGACGTGTCGCGCGCCAAAATCTCGATCAGCCGATTGGTGGCGTCGCCGAGTTCGCCGACATGGAGATAGTCGAAGGACGGATAATAGTCCGGGCAGGCGCTGACGGAAGGACCGCCGAGCGCGACCGGGAGATCGAACTCATGGGCGCGGCGGCAGWTGTCGTTCATCTGCTGGCGCTGGATGTGCATGCCACTGACGAAGACCGCCTCCGCCCACGCGAACTCTTCGTTGGTCGCGCGACGGAGATTCTCGTCGACGAATTTGACCTCCCACTCCTCGGGCAGATAGGCCGCGAGCAGCAAGAGCCCCTGCGGGGGCATGAAGGCGCAGACGCCGTCGGTCAATGGATAGGAATGCTCGAACGTCCCGAACGACGAGGTGTACCGGGGAAACACGCACAGAATCCGCCGGGCCGTACCGTTACTTTCAGCTCGCATCAAAGCTCCCCCGCCACGGTCGACATAGCTGCGGAAATTGCCAGCCAGACACATAGCGTAATGCTGTCGCCGGAATTTCTCAATATTGTGGCAGGACCATAATTCCGAGAGGGACCAATGGTTTCCTCAAGCCGCCGGGCGCTCCCGCCGCGTCACGCGATCAGCCGTGAGGCAAAATCGGGCAGCAGGCCTGCGTCGCCGGCAAGACGGAAATCGGCGCCCGCGATCCCCGACTGCACCAGCCAGTCGTCGAATTCCGGCGCGCGGCGCAGGCCGAAGACGTCGCGGACATAGAGCGCGTCGTGAAAAGACGTCGACTGGTAGTTCAGCATGACGTCGTCGGCCCCGGGGACACCCATAATGAAGGTGACACCGGCGGCCGCCAGCAGCGTCAGCAGATTGTCCATGTCGTCCTGGTCCGCCTCGGCGTGGTTGGTGTAGCAGATGTCGATCCCGAGCGGCAGGCCGAGCAGCTTGCCACAAAAATGATCCTCCAGCCCGGCACGGATGATTTCCTTGCCGTCGTAGAGATATTCCGGGCCGATGAAGCCGACCACGCTGTTGACCAGCAATGGCGCAAAGGCGCGGGCGACCGCATAGGCCCGCGCCTCGCAGGTCTGCTGGTCGACGCCGTGATGGGCGCCCGCCGACAGCGCCGAGCCCTGGCCGGTCTCGAAATACATCACGTTCTCGCCGACCGTGCCGCGCTTCTGCGAGAGGCCGGCCTGCTGCGCCTCCTTCAGGAGCGCGAGATCGACGCCAAAGCTGCGATTGGCGGCCTCGGTGCCGGCGACCGACTGGAAGACGAGGTCGACCGGCACGCCCTGCCCGATCAGCGACAGCGTCGTCGTGACATGGGTCAGCACGCAAGCTTGCGTCGGGATCTTCAGCCGCGCGATGATCTCGTCCAGCAGCCGCAGCAATTGCGCAATGACAGCGGGATCGTCGCTCGCCGGATTGATGCCGATGCAGGCATCGCCGGCCCCTAACAGGATGCCGTCGAGGATCGAGGCGGTGATGCCCCTGGCGTCGTCGAAGGGATGGTTGGGCTGAAGCCGCGTGCTCATCCGCCCCTTCAGGCCAATGGTGTTGCGAAAGGCGGTGGTGACCTCGCATTTCCGCGCCGCCAGGATCAGGTCCTGGTTGCGCATCAGCTTTGAGACCGCGGCCGCCATTTCCGGGGTGATGCCGCCTGCCAGCCTGCGCAAAACCTCGGATGTCGCCGCGTCCGACAGCAGCCAGTCGCGAAAGGCGCCGACCGTCAGCGAAGCCACCGGCGCGAATGCTCTGGCATCGTGGCTGTCGATGACGAGGCGGGTGACCTCGTCGGCTTCGTACGGGATGACAGCTTCCTGCAAGAACTGCCCGAGCGGGACGTCGGCGAGCGCCATCCGCGCCGCGATCATCTGCGCGGCACTTGCCGCGGCAATTCCGGCCAGCCGGTCGCCGGAGCGCGGCGGCGTCGCCTTGGCGAGCAGGTCGCGCAGGTCCGGGAACGTGTAGGTCGTGGCGTCGATGGTGTGGCGGTAGACCAAAGGCCCCTCCGGGGTTCATCGGCCAGTGGCCGACATCAGCGCGATCCCAAACTATACCCAGATCAAGACACTGAAATATCTTACCTTTCTTTCGACTAAGGACGAAGGGGCCGGGCCACGGCGTTAAGACGGCGTCCATCTTCATTCTGCATAGTTTTGCATCAATTTTATACGACCGCGCTCTCCGGCCACTGCCGGCCATTGGGGCCTCTGAAAAGCATGACAACCGACCGATCTGGGAATGCCACGGGGGTGGCAGGCCGTTTCACGCTTGCGACCAAGCTCTACGCGATCTTCGCGCTGTTCGCGCTGCTCACGGCGGCGATCGCGACGCTGTCCGACTACAACAGCCGCCGCAGCGCCGAGTTGACGAGCGCGATCGAGACGGCGAACGCCGCCGCGCTCAATGTCGAGCGAGTCAACTCGCTGGTCTACGCGGTCGTGATGGAATCGCGCGGCGTCTACATGTCGACCGAACCGGCCGTCGTGAAGAAATACGGCGAAGGCCTGCTCAAGTTCAACGCCCAGATCCTGGACGTCGTGAAGCGCTGGGAGACCATCGTCAAAGCCGACGATGCCGAGCAGTTCGCCACGTTCAAGAAGCGCATCGAGCAGTTCGTCGAGTTCCGCAAGGAGCTGGTGCGCCGCGGCGTCGAGATCAATGCGGCCGCGGGCCGCGAATGGGGCGACAACGACGCCAATCGCGCCGTGCGCTCGGCGCTGAACAAGGATCTCGAGGCACTGTACAAGGTCTATGCCGAACGCGCCAGACAGATCGCGCAAGAGACCGAGACCAATCGCACCCTCTCCTTCGTGCTGACCTGCCTCGGCGGCGTCGCGCTGGCCCTCGTCGTGATCGGCATCGTCATCATCGCCCGCTCGATCGCCCGTCCCCTCTCCGCCATCACCGCGACCATCGAGCAGGTCGCGGACGGCGCCGAGAATGTCGTGGTACCGCACTCTGACCGCGCCGACGAGATCGGCGCGCTGGCACGCGCCATCCAGATCTTCCAGGACGCGATGGGCCGCAACCGCAATCTCGCCTCGCAGGTCTCGCAGGACTCCGCCGCGCGCGAGCAGCGCGCCCGCCACATCGAGCAATCCGTCGACGCGTTTCGCGAGGCGATCGGCGCGATCATGCGCGGCCTCAGCGACAACGCCTCTGTCATGCGCGAGACCGCGCAGACGATCACCCGCGTCACAGCGGATGCCAACAGCCGCGCCGGCACCGCGGCGAACGCCACCGAGCAGGCCTCGCACAACGTCACCGCGGTGGCAGGCGCAGCCGAGGAGCTGTCGGCGTCGGTGGTGGAGATCGGCCGCCAGGTCCGGCAGTCCGCAAGCGCGGTCGAGCAGACCGGTCAGCGCACCGAGAAGTCGATCTCCGAGATCGAAAGCCTCGCGGCCGCCACCCAGCGCATCGACGGCGTGCTCAACCTGATCCAGGCCATCGCCGAGCAGACCAATCTGCTCGCGCTCAACGCCACCATCGAAGCCGCGCGCGCCGGTGACGCCGGCCGCGGCTTTGCCGTCGTTGCGCACGAAGTGAAGGCGCTGGCGGGTCAGACCGCCAAGGCGACCGCCGAGATCGGCGAGAACGTCTCGATGATCCAGGCGTCCACCCGCAACGCGGTCGATGCCGTGCGCGAGATCGGCGGCGCCGTGCGCGAGATCAGCGACGTCACCTCGGCAATCGCCGGCGCCATCGGCCAGCAGGACACCGCCACGCGCGAGATCTCGTCCAACGCCCAATCGGCCGCGCAGGGCAACGAGACCCTGGTCGCCAACATCACCTCGCTGCGCGACGCCATCGGCGAGACGGACACGGCGGCAGCCTCCGTGCTGACGGCGGCGAGCAGCCTCACGGAGACGGCGGACACGCTGTCGCGCGAGGTGGAAAAGTTCTTCCAGAACCTGCGTTCGGGAGCGGCCGACAGCCGTATCGCCAAAGCGGGATGATGAAGGCGAAATGATCCGGCGCACCGCGGCGCCATGAGGCCGGCGGCAGGCCTGCCAGAACCAAAACTGAAAAACAACCCCATGCACAGTAGCCGGGGCCAGCGATATCAATGGCTTGGCTTCGCGCTCGGATGACTACTGATTTTACGAAATCGCTTTGACTCGTCGGGCAAAACACTGGCATGATGTCATCGTGGCGGCGTCAGGCGCCATGGATGAGCTGGGTCAGCTTCAGTAGACTTGTGTTTGCGGAAGGAGGCGCCAGAAGCGGCTACCGACGGTCAAGCAGGCCGAGCGCTTCTTCCACGCACTGCTCGAGACTGCGCCGTGCTGTGTCGACCGTAAAATGATCGCGCTCCCACGGAGCGTACGCTCGGCCGGCGACCGCATTCCAGCCGGGCAACGACAGCCCGGCAATGTCGGTCGATCTCGTCTCAATCCTGCGTCGGTGCTCGTCTGCATCGCTGCACGCCACCTCGATCCAGGCGATCTCGGCGCCAGCCTTTCGCGCAGCGATTTGCCAGCCTTCCCGCGCCTCCTCGCAATCATTGACGCAGTCGGCAATCACGTCCAGGCCGAGGGCGAGGTTGTCTGTCGCGACGGCCTGAGCGGCGCGATAGGTCCAGTCCAGCAGATCAGCCGGTGCAGTACCGGATGCCCAGATCGCTTGATCCATCGAATCGATCCGCAGCCAGGCGGCTCCGGTACGCCGCGCCAGAACCCGGGCAATGCTTGACTTGCCGACCCCCGGCAAACCAGCAAGCGTGATGAGTCTCGCCATTGCACACCCGAATTGCGTTGGACCGGCCCCTTAGGGACGTGACGTCGGCCACCACGAATAAGCGGCCAAGCAAACGAAAGCGGCTATTAGCCACTGCAGCCCGGCAAGCACTGCCATCGACAGCTCACATCGAGCGAGACGGGACTATCATTCCGAGCCGGATGGATCGACCAAGATGCGAACGCGGCCGTCGGCATCCGCGACTTCACGATAACGGCTCAACTCCGCCTTGAGGTCGGGATCCGAATTGGCCCAGGCCAGCCAATCGAACGGCATTGAGCTCAGCAGATAGGTATCCACGAGAATCACATTCGGCCGACCGGCCCGCAGGTCCGCCAACAGCAGCCGCCGCTCGAAATTGATGATGCCGTCCAGTTTCGCTCGCTCACCCTCAGGCAGTTGCGAGCTCTTCTGTTGGAGCATTGAGCCGGCCGCCAACGCCTGCCCACACGTGTTGCCCGCCCAGGTCGCATTGATCTGACGGACGAGCGGATGCCCGAGAGCGACGTGATCGCCGATCGTGATCAGCCGCGGATGCTTTGCAAGGGCCAGGATACGCCCCTCCAGTGGCGGGAACGGCCGCACCTGAAGGGACAAACGGGAGCCGATGCACACAATCGCAGCAAGGGCGCAGATCATGACAGGCAGGCGCAACGTCTTCGTGCGAGCCTGCAGCAATGGCGCGGCACTCGCAAACATGCAAAGCGCAAATGCCGTGTAGGTCCAGCCCTTACCCTGGATGATGAAACTCGCCGCTCCGCCAACCGCTGCGGCCAGCCACGGCGTTGCGCCGCCTTCCCATTTGAAGTCCTGCGGCGCCAACAGGCGCACGAGGCCGACGGAAGCGACCAGCATAACGGCCGGGAAAAAAAGCAGATCGCCGAAATCCATCCTCAATGGCACATAAGCGGCAGTAACCATCGGGGCAAAGGTCAACAGATAAGCCGGAAAGAAGATGGCGAGCACCGCTCCATAGCCGATCACGACAGCAGCGGCCGCACACGCTTCGGGTGTGAACAAGGGTTTGATGGAGCGTTGACGGAGGACGCAGAGGATGATCGGCAGGCCGACCACGAGGGTAAGGTAGGGCTTCAGGCTCATGCCCAACCCGGCACCCAGTCCCGCCAGGATCGCAACCGGTCCGGGCGCAAGCCCGCGCCAGCGGATCGCAGCGATGGCGACGAAAGGCGTCATCGCAATGACGGCGATGTGTTCACGCTGTCCGAATACGGCGCTGGGAAAAATTGCGAACAGGAATGCTAGCACGCACGCCGTAATGCTCCTCTCGTCGGCTTCCAGCTTTGCCGCCGCAGCGGCACGATCGATGATGACGAGTGCGGCAACGATCTCGATCATCACCAGGATGATCACGATGATCTCGGGGGCAATGCCGGTGATGCGCGCAAGCTGCAACGCCGGCATGTACAAATAGACCGACAGCGGCGGATTCAGTTCGAAGACGTCGACGCCGAGCTTTCCGCCATCGAGAACTTTCTCGCCTTCGGTCAGCAGGCAGCTCAAATCCGCGTTGAGAACGACAGGCATTTGAACGAGCAAGGCCATCAGCAGGATCGCCGACACGATGATCCAGCGGTAGCTCATGCTAAACGTGCTTCCTGACATGGCCAGGGGCGTGACCGCCTCTTTTGACGCCGGCAAAGGCCCTCTCCTCGAACGGAAGCGGTCTGTTCTCTCTCACCCGTGCGCGAACCTGCCGCTGCGCGTACTCAGCGCCACTTTCAATCGAGAGTCGTTACTATTGTGCTACAATGATCTGAAACAATACGGTAACGACCTGAAACAGTGCCGTTTCATGGTTAAATGTCAGGTCGAATGGCGAGACGCCGGGGTTGCGCGCGGCATCCTGCGCGCCGCTATGAGCGTTCATCCCACATCAAGGTGCACGCGCTCCTGGAGAGGGTCAGGCCCTACCCCATCACTCCGCCGCGCTTGATCAGCTCCTTGCCGACCGCGGCAAGGTGCACCTGGTCGGGGCCGTCGCCAATGCGGATGAAGCGGGCATAGACGTAGGCGCGGGCGAGGAAGGTGTCCTGCGAGACGCCGGCGGCGCCGTGGATCTGGATGGCGCGGTCGATGACGCGAGCGGCCATGCTGGGCACCACGATCTTGGCGGCGGCGATCAGGTCGCGCGCGGCCTTGTTGCCTTCGCGGTCCATCTTGTCGGCGGCCTGCAGCGTGAGGAGCCGCGCCTGCGCGATCTCGCAGAAGGAGTGCGCAATGTCCTCGCGCACCGAACCCTGGTCTGCGAGCGGCTTGCCGAAGGCTGTGCGCGACACCGAGCGCTGGCACATCAATTCCGGCGCACGCTGGGCGCAGCCGATCAAGCGCATGCAGTGATGGATGCGGCCGGGGCCGAGCCGGCCTTGCGCGATCTCGAAGCCGCGGCCCTCGCCGAGCAGGATGTTCTCGGCCGGCACACGGACATTCTCGTAGACGATCTCGGGATGGCCGACCGGCGCGTCGTCGTAGCCGTAGGTCAGCATGTCGCGGACGATGCGCACGCCGGGCGTCGCCTTGGGCACCAGGATCATGGATTGCTGGCGATGGCGGTCGGGATCGTCGGGCGCGGTCTTGCCCATCACGATCAGGATCTCGCAATCCTCATTCATCGCGCCTGACGTGAACCATTTGCGGCCGTTGATGACGTAGTCGCCGCCGTCGCGCTTGATCTCGCACTGGATGTTGGTGGCGTCGCTGGAGGCGACCTGCGGCTCCGTCATCGAGAAGCCGGAGCGGATGCGCCCCTCCAGCAGCGGCTTCAGCCAGCGCTCCTGCTGCGCCGGCGTGCCGTAGTTCGCCAGCACCTCCATGTTGCCGACATCAGGGGCCGAGCAGTTGAAGATTTCAGGCGCCCAGAGGATGCGGCCCATGATCTCCTTCACCGGCGCATATTCGAGATTGGTGAGGCCAGTGTTGTCAGGGTCTTGGCCGTGCTCGCCTGACAGGAACAGGTTCCAGAGCCCCTGCTCGCGTGCCAGCCGCTTCAGGTCCTGGAGGACCTGCGGCGTCTTGTAGCGCGCGGCCTCCGGCTTGACCTGCTCGTAATAGAGCTCCTCGACCGGCTCGACATGCGCAAGCATGAACTGGCGAACGCGTTCCTGCAGCTCCAGCGAACGGGCGGAGTGTTGAAAGTCCATGGTGGTCTCCTGTTCGCTGCGCTTAGCTCTTCCCTTCTCCCCTTGTGGGAGAAGGTGGCGCGAAGCGCCGGATGAGGGGTTGTATCCACTCGCACAAGCAGTCGTGAGGAGAGACACCCCTCACCCGGCTGCGCTTCGCGCATCCACCCTCTCCCACAAGGGGAGAGGGGGCACCGTCTGTGTGGCCGCTTTGCTAGCGGTGTCGTAGGGTGGGCAAAGCGACTTGTCCGCCGTAGCTCGAAGAGCGAAGGCGGAAGCGTGCCCACGTTTCTGTTTCGGTGTTGGATCGGTGGTGGGCACGGCGCAAGTGCGCCTTTGCCCACCCTACGATTCCGAGTTCGCGGAGAGAACGCCCCCTCACGTCCCGCGCAAGAGCTCGCTCGCCACGATCCAGTCGTTGCCGTCGAACTGGAGCATATAGCCGTCCTTGATCGGGCGGAAATCCTGCGGTGTGGTGTTGAGGGTGATGCCGGGCATCAAGAGCGACAGCGGCACGTTCTTGAGGTTCGCCGCCTGCGCCATGATGTTCTCGCGCGTCAGATTGTCCTTGCACTGCTTGAGCAGGACGACCAGTGCCTCGGCGACGGTGTAGCCGTAGAGGCCGGCGACATTGTTGATGTCGGCATTGGGCAGGCGCTTCTTCATGAAGTCGATATAGGCCGTCATCGACGGGTCGTCCTTCGGCTGCTCGACAAACGGCTTGAGCGAGCCGAGCGACAGCACGCCCTTGCCGGCATCGAGGCCCGCAGGGACCATGACGGTCGCCTTGTTGGCGCAGCCGGAGGCGAGGAAGCGCGTCGGCTGCCAGCCGACCTCATGGGCCTTGCGGATCGCCTGCGCGCAGGCGCGCGGCGTCACCGAATAGATCATGAAGACATCAGCCTTGGTGTTGGCCAGCGTCAGCACCTGGGAATCGACGGTGGGATCGGTGACCTCGAAGCTCGAGGCCATCGCGAGCGCCTTGTCGGCGTCGGCACCAAGCGCTTCCTTGACACCGCGAAAATATTCCTTGCCGGCGTCATCGTTCTGATAGAGCACCGCGAAACGCGCGTTCGGGTTCTTGGCGCGGGCGTAAGCGACGTCGATCGCGGCCTCGCTGGTGTAGTTCGGCGCCCAGGGCAGCGCCATCGACCACGGCATGTTGGCGGGATCGTTCCACTTCGAGGCCGAGCTGATCAGGAACAGCTGCGGCACCTTGTTGCTGTTGAGGTATTTTGCGATCGCCGAGCTCGGCGCCGTGCCCATGGTCGCGAAGATGAAGGCGACGCCGTCGCCCTCGACCAAACGTCGCGCGGCTTCCATGGTCTTCGGCGGCGAGAAGGCGTCGTCGAGCGACAACAGGTTGAGCTTGCGGCCGTTGACGCCGCCCTTCTCGTTCACCTCATCGAAATAAGCGGAGATCACCCTGCCGGTGATGCCGAGCGGCGATGCGGGGCCGCTATAGGGCATGGTGTTGCCGATCTTGATCTCGGTGTCACTGACGCCGGGACCGTAGGACTTTTGCGCGGAGACGGGCGTGGACAGGCAGGCGGCAGCTAGCGCTGCGGCCAGGACCAAAGCGGCTCTCATGGTTTCTCCCCGGTGATGATCGTCCACGCGAGGCGACCGCGCGGCGTGCTGCTTTTTGCCAGCACGTCAGATCAGCGGAGTTCCGCAAGATGGTCTTGCGTCGAGTTGCTGGTTCATTCGACGTCTCGTTTGGAACCTGCGTATGAACGCCGCAGCAGGGCGAACAGGCTGCCGCCGGTCGCGGCTCCAACGAGATAGACAACGAGGGTTTGGAGCGCGAGCGGCAGACTGAGATTCATCTTGAAGAAGGAGATCGTGACCGTGTCGAGATTCTGCACGGCGAAGACGATGGTCGCTGCGGCGAAAAACACGATCACGGCAAGATGAAACCAGCGCATGACAATCCCTCAGCGTCGCCCGACGCGCGATGAAATCTGGATGAACCGTCATCGCGCTCTTGGGCGACCACGGTCCTTCTCCGGATCAAGCCTTAATGGCGCCGCCGCAGGCTAAAGCCCAGACTGACCCAGCCGGCGCCGGCCATGATCAGGTCGATGCCGAGGAACAGGCCGAGGATATAGACGCTGTTGACCGGCCAGCGCGCCAGGATCAAGAGCCCGAGCAGCAGGGTGATGACCGCAGACAGTGCCACCCACACCCACGGGCTTTCCCTTTTCATGCTGAAGGCGAGAAACAGCCTGACGGCGCCCGAGGCCAGCAGCGACGCGCCGAGGAACAAGGTAAGCAGCACCGCGGCGAACAACGGGTTCTCGAAGGTCAGGAAGCCCGCGACGATATAGAGCACGCCGAGCAAGGCCCAGATCAGGAACTTGCCCCAGCTCTTCATCTGGAACGCGCCGATCACCTCGGTGACCCCGGCGATGATCATCATCACACCAACCACGAGCACGCTCGCCACCGTCGCCATCATCATGCTGCCGAGCGCGATGAAGCCGGTGATGAGATAGACGACGCCGAGGGCGACGATCCAGCCCCACTTGGCGTGCAGCGCAGCAATGCCGGACCCAAGACCCAAGTTTGGAGACGTATCCGAAGCACTTGTCATGACGGCTACTCCTGCATGCGAAGTCCCAAGGCACATCTCAGGATAGCACGAGCCGCGCTGGGACAACAGCCAGTAGAGCAGCCCCCGCGGGAGCCCCCATTGACTTAAGTCAAGAGCGGACGGGGCGCCTCACGCGCGCGAGCGCTCCATGTCGAGCTCGGCCTTGAGACTATCGAGATCGCGATAGATCGAAGCAACCGCCAGCACGCGCCCGCCCTTGCGGTACTTCAGCAGGCAATCCCTGCCGTCGATGCTGCCGTCGGTCGCGATGTCGTCGAAGCTCTCGGCATGGCCGACATAGTTGATCGGAACGTCATAGTGCTGCGACCAGAAGAACGGCACGGCGTCGAAGCGTTCGCGCCTGCCGAGCATGTTGCGCGCCGCGGCCTGGCCCTGCCGCTCCGCCACCACCCAGTGCTCGACGCGGATGTTCTGGCCCGAATGGGGATCGGGCCAGCGCGCGATGTCGCCGGCCGCGAAGATGCCCGATGCGCTGGTCTCGAGATATTCGTTCACGCTGACGCCGCGATCGATGGCGAGCCCCGCCTGCTCGGCGAGCGCAAGGCGCGGCCTGACGCCGATCCCGACCACGACCAGATCGGCCTCGATCACGCTGCCGCTCTTCAGCGTGGCGCGTTTGCCCTCGAGTTTTTCCACGGTGTCCTCGAGGTGAAAGTGGACGCCGTTCTCTTCATGCAGCGCGCGGACGAAGTCGCCCATCTCGGGGCCGAGCACACGCTGCATCGGCCGCTTCTCGGGGGCAACCACATGCACCTCCAGCTTGCGCGCTCGCAAGGAGGCCGCGACTTCGAGGCCAATGAAGCTGGCGCCGATCACCAGCGCGCGCTTCGCGCTACCCGCCGCCTTGATGATGGCGCGGCTGTCGGCAACGGTGCGCAAGGTGTGCACGTGTGGCTGGTCCGCGCCCGGAATCTGCAATTTGACCGGCTCGGCGCCGGTCGCGAGCAGCAGCCGGTCGAACGGCAGCTTGTCGCCATTGCCGAGCGTGATGGTGCGCGCCTTCGGATCGATCGCTGCGACGTTCGTGTTGAGCCTGAGATCGATGCCCGCGTCCTGATAATAGTCCTCGCCCCGCAGCGGCAGCCAATCCTCGGGTGCACTGCCGGCGAGGTAATCCTTGGAGAGGTTCGGCCGGTCGACCGGCATCGCGCCATCATCGCTCAGCATGGTGATGGCGCCGGCAAAGCCCTCGCGCCGAAGCGTCTCGGCGGCCGCAAAGCCGGCCGCACCACCGCCGACGATGACGAATTTTTCCGGCGTCGGCGCGCTGCGATGTGACGCTGCAGGCTGCGGCATCTCGCGCTTGCGCTGAACCGAGATCCTGTCCTGGTCGCGCGTGACCTCCCAGACCGCCAGCGCGTTCAGCGCCGGCGGGCGGGTGGCTTCGCCCGTGCGCAAGGAGAAGCAGGCGTGATGCCAGGGGCAGCGGATCGTGTCGCCCACGACCAGCCCTTCGGCGAGCGGACCGTGATAGTGGCTGCAGGACGGCTCGATCGCGAAGACCTCGCCATCTGCGGCTACCAGTAGCACATCTTCCTCGCCGACATGGCCGAGCAGCTTGCCGTCCTCGAACGCGGTTAGCAACACGCCCCTGGTGAGGTCCGGCCCGCTCGGCGTCTTGTGCTCGGTCATGGTGTCGTCTCCTTCAGCTCGGCCCGCGCGGATCACGCGTCCGAATTGGCCAGCCCCAACAGCTCCTGGCGCGTCAACGCGTTGTCACGGAACACGCCCAGCATGCGGCTGGTGACGAGATCGGTCCCAGGCTTGTGCGCGCCACGCGTGGTCATGCAATGATGCGTCGCCTTGATGATGACGCCGACGCCTTCCGGCTTCAACACATCGTTGATCGTATTGGCGATCTGCGCGGTCATCTTCTCCTGGATCTGGAGGCGTTTTGCGTAGATATCCACCACCCGCGCGAGCTTGCTGATGCCGACGACGCGGCCCTGCGGGATATAGGCGACCCAGGCGCGGCCCACGATCGGCGCCATGTGGTGCTCGCAATGGCTTTCGAAGCGAACGCCGCGCAGGACGATCATCTCGTCATAGCCTTCGATCTCCTCAAAGGTCTTTTGCAGGATTTCGGTCGGATCCTGCGCATAGCCGGAAAAATACTCTGCGAAGGCGCGCGCAACCCGGTCCGGCGTGTCGTGCAGGCCGTCGCGGGCGGGATCGTCGCCCGCCCAGCGGATCATGGTCCGGACCGCCTGCTCGACCTCGGCCCTGCCAGGCCGTTCGCCCGGCAGCTGCGCCACCGCGACGCCCTCCAACCTGCGCGCATGTGAATTCATCAATAGCCTCCCTGCAATGGGCCGCGCACATCTGGCGGTCCCTCAGCTTGGACGGCTGCAATCGGAAAAGGTTCCCGAAGTCGCGAAAAATCGGGCGACCGGGCGGCGGGGCGGGAAAGCCGGGCTTTACGAGGCTGCTTTCCGCACGTCGAGCACAGCGCGCGCCCATTCGGCAGGCCGCTCCTGCGGCAGGTTGTGGCCGGCTCCAGCGAAGACACGCCGTTCGAACACGCCTTCGAATTTGGGCGCATGATGGGCGGTGCCGGGATTGACGCCGTCGCTGTCGCCGTCGACCGCGATCGTCGGGACACGGACCGGCGGCTGCGCGGCGAGCTTGGCCTCGATCGCGGCATAGGCGGGATCGCCTTCGACCAGCCCATAGCGATGACGGTAGGAGTGGATCACGACATCGACGAAATCAGGATTGTCGAACGCCACCGCACTCGTTTCGAACGTCGCGTCGTCGAAGCCCCATTTCGGCGACCACATCGCCCAGAGCTGGCGCGCAAAGCCGCGCCGGTTGCGCTCCAGCGCGCGGCGGCCGCGCTCGTTGTGGAAGAGATATTGATACCAGAGCGCCGCCTCCTCCGGTGGCGAAGCCGGCTCCATCGCACGCGCGATGTTCTGGATGTTGTAGGAATTGCCGGAGACGAGGGCGATCACGCGCTCGGGATGCAGCACCGAGACCACGCAGGCCGCGCGTCCGCCCCAATCGTAACCGCCGACGACCGCGCGTTCGATGCGAAGCGCATCCATGAAAGCCAGCAGATCGGCGCCGAGCGCCGCCTGCTCACCGGAGCGCAGCGTCGCTGCGGACCGGAACCGCGTCGGCCCGTAGCCGCGCAGCCAGGGCACAAGCACCCGCGCGCCGGCTTCCGCGATCAGCGGCGCGGTCTCGGCATAGGCGTTCACATCGTAGGGAAAGCCGTGGCCCATGATGCAGGGCCAGCCATCCGGTGCGCCGTATTCGAGATAGGCGATGTCGAGGATATCCGTGGCGATGGTTTTTTGTTGCATGATTTGCTCACGGAGTTGAGAGGCCGTAGCCTGGATGGAGCGCAGCGCAATCCGGGATTCGCGGATACAGGCGTCCCCGCATTCCGCTTCGCTCCATGCGGGCTACGGGGGCTATTTCTGCGGGCCAGACAGCGAGATCTCGCGTTCGGCGCGGAACACGTTGCTGTAGAGATTGGCGATCCACTGCCGGCCGATCTCGGTCTTGTTGAGGTAGCCGATCTCGGTCTGAATGTGCGGTGCGACGCTGTTCCAGTAGAATTGTGGATAGCGGTTCACGATGTCGGCGGGCGAGTCGTAGCCGAGCTGGCGATTGATGCCGACCTCTTCGAATTCGTAATAGAGCGCGTTGGCCTTGCGCAGATAGTTGGGATCGCCGAGCTGGCCGATGAAATCGGCGGCACGCAGGATCGAGGCTTCGTCGTCGTACTCCTGGCCTTCGCGGGCCGGGAAGCGAGTGCCCTCGATGGCGCTGGCGATGCGTTCCGGGTCCAGCCCCGGGATATGCTGCAGCCGCCGCATGACATAGAGCTTCGACCGGTCGACATGATACATCATCAGGCTGGCATCCGAGGCGCCGCGCGGCAATGAAACCTTGGTGCCCGCCGCGTCGATCACGAAGCCGTCATTGTCATCCTCCTCGAACAGGCCCCGGGCATAGCCGATGTCGTGGGCGAGGCACGCGATCAGGATGTGGACGTAATCCGCGGCCTCGAGGTGGGTGTGGAGATATCGGCCGCTGAGGATGGAATGGCCCGCCAGGGTCACCAGCATCGTGTGCTCGACATTGTGGTAGAGCGCGTCGCTGTTGCCAATGCACTCCATCGCGGTGCGCGTCGCGCTCTCGACGATGTTCGCGGGAGACTCGCCGTACCTGCGACGCATGAACGAGCCCAGCACTTTCTCCAGGGATTCAGCCGCCAGTCTCGGTAACGTCATCATGGATGCAGCCCCGCTCGTCGGTGGTGTCCCACGCCAGCTCCCGACGTCTCATTTCGTGTCTTCGACGCAACGGCCAGCATAGCCCATCTTGGGCCAAGTGACCAAACGCCGGGACGAATTTACGGAAATATGTTGCTGTTGTGCCCTGCGACATCACGGTTGCAGTCGGGGCGCGACACAGCCTGGCCGGGCCCGTCAAGACCGCTTTTATTCCACCAGCAGCACGTCCACGGCGACGCCGAGCTTCTGCTTCGGCGAGCCGACGATGATGCCGTCGACCGGCGAGACGTCGGAAAAGTCGCGGCCGACCGCGAGCACGATGTGATCGTTGGCGACCAGCAAATCATTGGTCGGATCGAAATCGACCCAGCCAAGCTCAGCCCCACACCACAGCGACACCCAGGCATGGGTGGCATCGGCGCCCTGCAAACGCGGCTGGCCCGGCGGCGGAATGGTACGGAGATAGCCGCTGACATAGGCAGCCGGAAGGCCGAGCCCGCGTAGCCCTGCGATCATCACATGGGCAAAGTCCTGGCAAACGCCGTGGCGCTTGTCGAAGACCTCGCCAAGCGGCGTCGAGATCACCGTCGCCTTCGGATCGTAGCGGAATTCGGTGCGGATGCGATGCATGAGATCGGTCGCACCGGCGAGGATCCCTGCGCCTGGCGCAAAGCTCGTGGCCGCATAGGCGCTGACGGGGTGCAGCACCGGCACCAGCGGGCTCGCGAAGACGTAGCCGACCGGCGAGGACGGCCCGAGGCTCGTTGCTTCAAACGCGATGTCGCGGATGCTTTCCCAGGGCGGGCTGACGGCATCGCGCGCCGGCGATTTGCGCGAGACGGACACGCGCGAGCGCGAGTCGATGCGCAAGTTTCGGTGCGCGGTTTCGATCACGACGCTCTCGGTGAGCGTGCCGAAGAAGTCGCGGCGGACGTGGCGCTCGGACGGGCGCGGCCGGATCTCGACCCTGTGCGAGATCAGCTCCTGACCGTCGCCGCTCTTCGGCTCCAGCCGCAGCGTGCAGCGGGCAAAGCTGACCGGACTCTCGTATTCGTAAGTCGTGACGTGACGGATGTCGTAGATCACGCCAGCCCCGTCAGCTTTTCCGGCCGGCTCGCATTGGGGCCGTGCGGGAAGTAGTGCAGCCCGATCGCCTCGGCGAGGCTGAGCAGGTCCTGCTCCAGCGAGAACAGGGTCTTGACCTCGAGCTTCTCGGCTTCCGCGGTGGCCAGCATGGACTGCACCGCCACCGCGAGCCGCTGCGGCTGCTCGATCAGGCCGTGCTCCTTCAGGCTCGGGAGCGAAGCGATGTGCTCGTTCAGCGTCGTCACCTGGAACGCGACCGAACGCGGATTGTAGCTGTCGAGCACGGCGAGATCGCGCACCGGCGCCAGGATCGGCGCCAGCAGATAGCGCGAGCGGTAGGTGATCTGGGAATCCACCAGCGTCAGCAGGATATCGAGGTCCTCGTCGCAGGCCTCGTCATAGGCGAACTGGCGCGCGAAGCGCGTGGTGTTGATGGCGCGCTCGGTGCGGCGGCCGATATCGAGGAAGCGCCAGCCGGCGGCGCGGTTCATGTTCTCCTGCGCCAGCCCCGCCAAGCTCGCAAGCTCCTGCAAGGTCAGTTCGGCCGCACTCAGCACGTCGTCGTCGTCCTCGACCTCGTAGGCGAGGCGATCGGCCATCTCGGTGATGACCTGCCAGGCGTCGGGCGACAGCCGCTCGCGCAAGGATGTCGCCGTGCGCTGCGCCGCGCGCACCAGCGACAGCGCCGAGCCGAAACGCTCCGGGCTCTGCAGTGCTTCGGCGACGATGCGCCCCGGCGCCGTGCGCGAGGCCTGCGAGATCGCGCCCCACGCCACCAGCAGGCGCTGGATGCGGTCGGCCGATTGCAGCGAGGCAGCGGTGCCCTTGTTGGGCCCGCTCGGCGAACCCAGCGCGCGCACCAGCCGCAGCGTTGCCTCGGCGCGTTCGAGATAGCGGCCGAGCCAGAACAGATTGTCCGCGGCGCGGCTCGGCAGCACGCCGGCGATGCGGCGGATCCGCACCTTGTCGGTCGCGGGCAGCAGCGTCGCGATCGAGACCTTCTTGTCCGAGACCACCCAGACGTCGGCGGCGCGCGCGCCGTCGCCCATCGACACCGCGCGCGCGTCCGCCTGCTCGGCGATCCGGCAGAAGCCGCCGGGCATGATAGCCCAGCCGTCGGCCGTCGCGGCCGCGAACACGCGCAGCACGAAGGGACGCGGCGTGAGCTGGCCCTGCTCCCACACCGGCATGGTCGAAAGCCGCACCATCTCCTGGCCGACATAGTCCATGCCGCGCGCGCTGATGGCGTCGACGAGACGCTGGCGCCCGGCGGCGTCGAGCTCACTCGCGAGCACCGGGCCATTGCTGTCGAAGCCGGGAACGCCGCGGCGATAGGCGCCCTCGATCGCGACCTCGTCGAGCCGTGACAACACCTCGTCGCGCGCGTTGCGCTGGCCGCACCACCAGGTCGCGATATGCGGCATCTTGAGCTCTTGCCCGAGCAGGCGGCGGCTCAGGGCCGGCAGGAAGCCGAGCAGCGCGCGCGCCTCCAGCACGCCCGAGCCCGGCATGTTGGCGACGACGACGCCGTCCTTGCGCAGCACGTCGATCAGGCCGGCCACGCCGAGATGCGAGGAGGCATCGAGCTCGAGCGGATCGAGCGAGTTGGAATCGACCCGGCGCAAGAGCACGTCGAGCCGCTTGAGGCCGGCGACGGTGCGGATGTGGATACGGTTGTCGCTGACGGCGAGATCGTCGCCCTCGACCAGCAGAAAGCCGAGATAGCGCGCCAGGGTTGCGTGCTCGAAATAGGTCTCGCTGAAGCTGCCCGGCGTGAGCACGCCGATGCGCGGCTCGTCGCGATCGGCGCGCGCACGCAGGCTGTCGCGAAACGCCTCGAAGAACGGCGCGACGCGCGGCACGTTCATCGACTTGTAGAGATCGGAGAAGGCGCGCGAGAGCACCAGGCGGTTCTCCAGCGCATAGCCCGCGCCTGAGGGCGCCTGCGTGCGGTCGCCGAGCACCCACCAGCGCCCGTCGGGTCCGCGGCCGACATCGGCGGCATAGAGCGAGAGATAGCGCCCGCCCGGCGGCGGCACGCCACAGACGGGACGGAGATATTCGGGACTGCCGGCGATCGCGGCGGCCGGCAGCGCGCCTTCCGCGACCAGCCGCCCCTCGCCATAGATGTCGCGCAGCACGAGCTCGAGCAGCTCGGCGCGCTGGGTGATGCCGGCGGACAGCTGCTTCCAGTCGGCCTCGTCGATCAGCAGCGGCAGATGGCTGATCGACCACGGCCGATCGGCGCTGTCGCCGGGCGCACGGTAGGTGACGCCGGCCTCGCGCAAATGGCGGTCGGCCATGCCGAACCGCCGTTCGATCTCGTCCGGCGCGAGCGCGCCGAAGGCGTCGAAGAAGCGGCTCCAGACCGCGCGGGGGGCGCCGTCGGGCCCCAGGAACTCGTCGGGGATGCCGGGCAGGCGGCTATAGTCGCGGACCCATTGCGCGAGGCGGCGCTGGCCTTCGCGCTGACCTCGCGCCTTACCCGTCTTGTCGTCCTGCTCGGCTGCGCCCTCGCCCATGCGCCTCTCCCTGCCCCACCATCATTCTCATTGCAGGAGCGGGGTCCGCAAGTCGAGGGTCAGCGGAAACTCATTTGTGCGTTCCTCGGGCGGGGGCTGCATCGGACCCGGCGTATGGCCGTGGTCCTGAAAGCGCGCCAGCCGCCGCGCCTCGGCCTCGTAGGTGTTGACGGGCTTGGTGTCGTAGCTGCGCCCGCCGGGATGGGCGACGTGATAGACGCAGCCGCCCAGCGAGCGGCCGTTCCAGGTGTCGATCAGGTCGAAGGTCAGGGGCGCGTGAACGGGGATGGTCGGGTGCAGGCCGGAGGCCGGCTGCCAGGCCTTGAAGCGGACGCCGGCCACGGCTTCGCCCGAGCGACCGGTCGAGGTCATCGGCAGGCGGCGGCCGTTGCAGGTCACGATGTGGCGGCCCTCGACAAAGCCCTCAGCTTTCACTTGAAGTCGTTCGACCGAACTGTCGACGTAGCGCACCGTGCCGCCGGCCGAGCCCTCCTCRCCCAGCACGTGCCAGGGCTCCAGCGCCTGACGCAATTCCAGCGTCACGCCGCCATGATGGACGCGGCCGAAGGCGGGGAAACGGAATTCGAGCTGGGCCAGATACCATTCCGGCTCAAAGGGATAGCCGGACTGCTTCAACTCAGAAAGCACGTCAAGAAAATCCTGCCAGATGAAGTGAGGCAGCATGAAGCGATCATGCAGCGCAGTGCCCCAGCGCACGAACTTGCCTTGTTGCGGCTCGCGCCAGAATTTTGCGATCAGCGCGCGGATCAGCAACTGCTGCGCCAGCGACATGCGCGGATCGGGCGGCATTTCGAGCGCGCGGAATTCGACGAGGCCGAGCCGGCCAGTGGTGCCATCGGGCGAATAGAGCTTGTCGATGCAGATCTCGGCGCGGTGGGTGTTGCCGGTGATGTCGACGAGCAGGTGCCGGAACAGCCGGTCCACCAGCCACAGCGGCGTCTGGTAGCCCGGTGGCGGCACGTGCGAGAGCGCGATCTCGAGCTCGTAGATGCTGTCGTGCCGGGCTTCGTCGATGCGCGGCGCCTGGCTGGTCGGGCCGATGAACAGGCCGGAGAAGAAATAGGACAGTGACGGATGCCGCTGCCAGTACAGCACGAGGCTCTTCAAGAGATCAGGCCGGCGCAGGAACGGCGAGTCCTGCGGGCTGGAGCCGCCGACCACGACGTGGTTGCCGCCACCGGTGCCAGTGTGGCGGCCGTCGACCAGGAAGCGGTTGGCGCCGAGGCGTGTCTTGCCGGCGTCCTCATAGAGCCCGACGGTGATGTCGACCGCCTCGCGCCAGCTCTTGGCCGGCTGGATGTTGACCTCGATGACACCAGGGTCGGGCGTCACCTTGATCACCTCGATGCGCGGATCGAACGGCGGCGGATAGCCTTCGACGTGAACCTGGATCTGCATCTCCTCGGCGGTCGCTTCGAGGGCCGCGACCAGCTCGAGATAATCCTCGATGCGCTCCACCGGCGGCATGAAGGCGCAGAGCACGCCGTCGCGGACTTCGACCGACATCGCGGTGCGGACGGGGACGGACGTGTTGAGATGCTCGGGCGCGACCTGCGGCGGCGATTCCGGGCGCGCGGCGAGGGTGAACACCGGCAGCTTGCCCCGCGGCTCCAACGGATCCTGCTCGACGATGTAAGGATATTGGTTGGGCGGGATGTAGCCGAGCGAGCCGATCGGCAGGCGCAAGCCCAGCGGTGAATCGCCCGGCATCAGGAACAGATGATTGCGCCGGAGTTGCCAGCGCTCGCTGCGCCAGCGCGGCGGCGCGTTCCAGCGTTGCACCGGCAGCACGAAGCCACGCGGCGTGTTGAGGCCCTCGTCGAACACGCGCGCCATCCGCGCGCGGGCTTCGGGATCGGATAATTTGGAGTCGGACGGATCGACGTTGAGGGGAAGCTCGGCTTCCTTCTGGAGCCAGTACGCGGTGTCCTCATAGGCTGGGATGACGTAGCCGGGATCAAGTCCGAGCCGCGCCGCCGCGCCCTCCACGAATTCCTGGGCGTCCTTGACCTCGGCGCGCCGCGGATTCTCGATCCTGGCGATCAGATCGGCATTCTTCCAGATCGGTACGCCGTCCTTGCGCCAGTACAGGCCAAAGGCCCAGCGCGGCAGGCTTTCACCGGGATACCATTTGCCCTCGCCGAAGTGCAGCAGGCCACCCGGCCCGAAGCGCGTGTGCAAGCGGCGGATCAGATCGTCGGCGAGCGCGCGCTTGGTCGGGCCGACGGCCTCGGTGTTCCATTCCGCCGCTTCCAGATCGTCGACGGAGACGAAGGTCGGCTCGCCGCCCATGGTCAGCCGGACATCCTGCGCGGCGAGATCGCCGTCGACCTGCTCGCCGAGGTCATTGAGCCGCGTCCAGGATTCGTCGGAGAACGGCTTTGTAATGCGCGGCGCCTCGCGGATGCGCTTCACGCTCATGTCGAACTCGAACTCGACCTCGGCAAAGCCGGCGCCGCCGGAGATCGGCGCCGCCGAACGATAGTGCGGCGTGGCCGCAACCGGGATGTGCCCCTCGCCCGCGAGCATACCCGAGGTCGCGTCGAAGCCGATCCAGCCCGCGCCGGGCAAATAGACTTCGGCCCAGGCATGCAGGTCGGTAAAATCGTTCTCGACCTCTGGCGGTCCCTCGATCGGATCGATGTCGGGGCGTATCTGAATGAGATAACCGGAGACGAAACGGGCCGCGAGACCGAGATGACGGAAGGTCTGGATCAGGAGCCAGGCGGAGTCGCGGCACGATCCGGCACCGGAGGAGAGCGTCTCCTCCGGAGTCTGCACGCCGGGCTCCATGCGGATGATGTAACGGACGTGCTTTTGAAGCTCGCGATTGAGATCGACCAGGAAGTTGACGGTGTTCGGGGCTTCAGGCGGGATCGCGTCGAGAAATTTTGCGAACAGGCGATCGGGCTTGATGGTCTCGAGATACGGCGCGAGCTCGGTCTTCAGATCCTTCGAATACTCGAACGGAAAGCTGTCGGCATAAGGCTCGACGAAGAAGTCGAACGGGTTGACCACGGTCATCTGCGCCGTGAAATCGACCTCGAATTTCAGCTCGGTCGTCTTCTCCGGAAAGACGTAGCGCGCGAGCCAATTGCCCTGCGGATCCTGCTGCCAGTTCACGAAATGATTGGCCGGAGTGACCTTGAGCGAATAGCTCAGAACCGGCGTGCGCGTATGCGGCGCCGGCCGCAGGCGGATGGTCTGCGGGCCAAGATCGATCGGGCGGTCGTATTTGTAGTGCGTGACGTGGTGTAATGCGACGTAGATCGACACGGGGTGCGGTGCTCCAGCAGCTTTTTTGAGCAGAACACCGGTTCCGGGTGGGATCAAGCACTAACAACGGGCACGGGTTGCCTACGCCGCGGGCTGAATTGCGAGTTACACTTGCCGAAGTGATCTACCTATGATCGAATGAACCATTGCCTGCACAAGCCGCGCCCGACGCGCCGCTTTGCGCATGATGGACTCTCCCGTTCGTAATGGTTGCCGCGCAACGTCTCGACGCGTGGCGCGGCCTGAAAGAGGAGATGTTTCCGATGAGCTTTCTGGTCAGATTCCCGCGGGCTTCCTATCGCGCCGACGCGCTCGATGGTTTCACTGTCACTCCAGGTTTCACACCGGAAAACGCGCAAGCCATGATGTGGTTGTCGCAGCTCGCCTACGAGACCGACGACCGCGACAAGGTAGACAATATCCTGACGGCACTGGGGCTAGAGATGCGCGGCTTCGGTGCCGACACTCCCGCTACAGGTTTGGTACCGCCAAAAGCCCGCTTCATTGTCGCCGTCGGACGCGGCGCGACTTTCGTCACACTCTCCGGCACCGATCCGCTCAGTATCAAGGATTGGATCACCGACTTCACCCTCGCACCAAGTCAAAATGTTCTTCACAAGGGATTTGCCGAAGCCGTCGATGCAGTCCGATCAGACATCGAAGTCGCGATCAGGAGTGGCGGCGCCGGACAGCCGCTCTTCTTTACTGGACACAGCATGGGCGGCGCCTTGGCAAATATCTCAGCACTGCGGGCGTTGGATGCTGGCCTACGGGCAACCGCCATTTACACGTTTGGCGGGCCGCGAACCGGCGGTCAGGATTTCTTTGAAGCCTACGAGCCTCTCAGCGAAAGCACGTTCCGGCTCGTCAACGGTAACGACATCGTCCCGGCCGTTCCACCCAGCCTGCGAGGCAACTTCCGCCACGTCGGCCGAATGCTGCGTTGCGCGTCTGGCTCGACCTTCGCAGGTCAGGTGCCGGCGTCGAAAGAGGGAAACGACCCCAGCTTCAACCTAGTCGGGCTTGGTACCCTTCTTACCGGAGGCAATTTCCACCTGAAGATCCCAAGCATCGAGGAACTCCGCAACATCGACCCGCGGACGCTCGACCAATCCGACGTACTGCCCGGCTTCGTGCGCGACCATGTTCCGGCAAGCTACTTCCGGGCGTTGTCGGTCACCATTCCGTAACTGCCGCGTAGCCTCACATAGTCGCCCCGAGCACCCAGGGCGCGAATTCGGCACCGCCGAAATCGAAGCTCTCGCTCTTGGTCGGCTGTCCGGACGCCGTCTTCAGGATGAGCTCGAAGATGCGCTGGCCGCATTGCTCGACGCTCTCCTCGCCTTCGAGGATGGTGCCGCAATTGACGTCCATGTCCTCCTCCATGCGCTTGTACATGGGCGTGTTGGTGGCAAGCTTGATCGAGGGCGCCGGCTTGCAGCCGAACACGCTGCCGCGGCCGGTGGTGAAGCAGACCAGATTGGCACCGCCGGCGACCTGGCCGGTCGCCGCGACCGGATCGTAGCCGGGCGTGTCCATGAAGATGAAACCCTTCTTGGTGATGGGCTCGGCATAGCGCAGCACGTCGACGAGATTGGTGGTGCCGGCCTTGGCCATCGCGCCGAGCGATTTCTCCAAAATGGTGGTGAGGCCGCCGGCCTTGTTGCCGGGGCTCGGATTGGCGTTCATCTCGGCGCCCTCGCGCTCGGTATACGCGTCCCACCAGCGCATGAGATCGACCAGCTTCTCGCCGACCTCGCGGCTGACGGCGCGGCGCGTGAGCAGATGCTCGGCGCCATAGGTCTCCGGCGTCTCGGACAGGATCACGGTGCCGCCGTGACGGACGATGAGATCGCTGGCAGCCCCAAGCGCCGGATTCGCGGATACGCCGGAATAGCCGTCCGAGCCGCCGCATTGCAGGGCCACGGTGAGTTCGCTGACGGGCACGGATTCGCGCTTGACCTTGTTGGAGTCCGCGAGAGCTTCACGCACGAAGGCAATACCCGCTTCGACAGTCTTGCGGGTGCCGCCGACCTCCTGGATGTCCATCGCGCGCAGGCGGCCGGCGAGCTTCTGCTCCTCCATCAGGCCGCCGATCTGGTTCACCTCGCAGCCCAGCCCAAGCACGATGACGTGGGAGAAATTGACGTGACGCGCATAGCCACCGAGCGTGCGGCGGAGCAGCGCCAAGGGCTCGTTCTGCGTCATGCCGCAGCCGGTCTTATGGGTCAGCGCGACCACGCCGTCGACATTGGGGAAGTCGGCGAGCGGATTGTCGCCGGTGAACGGATTCTTCTTGAAGACGTCGGCGACGAGGCTTGCGACATGCGCGCTGCAATTCACCGAGGTGAGGATGCCGATATAGTTGCGCGTGGCGACGCGGCCATCCGGGCGGCGGATGCCCTCGAAGGTTGCCGGCAGATCGAAGTTCGGCGTCGGCTTGACGTCGGCGCAATAGGCATAGTCCTTGGAAAAATCGCCCATGCCGCAGTTCTGCGTATGCACGTGCTGGCCCGGCGCGATCGGCACCGTCGCAAAGCCGATGATCTGTCCGTAGCGCCTGACCGGCTCGCCCACTGCGATCGGCTTGATCGCGACCTTGTGGCCGGAGGGAATGCGCTCGACCGTGGTCACGCCGTCGGCAACCAATGTTCCCGGCGGCAGGCTCGCGCGCGCGATCAGCACGCCATCATCGGGATGGAGGCGAATGACGGGGCTGATGGTCATGGCAGGTCTCCTGTATCAAAACTATCGTGCCCCGGACGCAGCGCAGCGTGAAACGGTGCGCTGCTGAGCCGGGGCCCCATGTGTCGTTTCTTTCGCAAGCAACTGGGTCCCGGCTCTGCGAAGCGGCGCTAGGCGCCGCATCGCGTCCGGGACACGAGATCAGGCCTTCCCGGCCGAATCCTTGCGGGTCGCGTTGACCTGCATCTTGGCGTAGGTCGTCATCAGGCCGACTTCGTTGGACAACGTCACCAGCTTGAAGCCCATGTTGATCGCACGCGCTGCGCCTTCCGCACCGCTGCAATGGATGCCCGGGTTGAGACCGCGCTTGGCGCATTCCTTGATGATCTTGTCGTAGATCGCGAGAATCTCCGGCTCGGTGCGGTCGAGCTTGGGCTCGAGGCCGTAGGAGAAGCCGAGATCGGACGGGCCGATATAGACGCCATCGATGCCCTCGACGTCGAGGATCGCTTCCATGTTCTCGACCGCGGTCCTGGTCTCCATCATCGGCAGCAGGATGGTGTCGGCATTCGCGGTCTTCTGGTAGGAGCCCGCGGTGCCGTACATGCCGGCGCGGATCGGGCCGTTGGAGCGGACGCCCTGCGGCGGATACTTGGAATAGGAAACGAGGTTCTTGGCCTCCTGCGCCGTGTTGACCATCGGGCAGATCACGCCATAGGCGCCGCCGTCGAGCACCTTGCCGATGATGCCGGGCTCGTTCCAGGGCACGCGGACCATCGGGGTCACGGGATGCTTGTCCATGGCCTGGAAGCACTGCACCATCGAGAGATAGTCCTGCACGCCGTGCTGCATGTCGACGGTGACGCTGTCGAAGCCGCATTGCGCGATCATCTCGGCGGAGAAGCCGGAGGGAATTGCGAGCCACGCGTTGACCACGGCCTTGCCCGACTTCCAGATTTCCTTGACCTTGTTCGCCACGTTGCCTTCCTTCTTTTGTTGCTTGGACCGTTGTTTGGACCTTCGTCACCATGACGAGCGCCGCGACAGCACGGCTCTGCTGTTACCGCGAACCGGGGCTCCGCGCTACGCTCGCAATGACGCAAGGCCTATGCGGTCGCCCGCTGGATGCTGACTTCGCTGACGCCGACCTCGCGGGCGGTGTTCACTATTGCCGCCCAGGTGTCATCCGGCAAGGGGATGCCGTTCTTGGTGCGCTCGGCCCGGGTTTTCCGCTCGGGATCGCCGGGAATCAGCACCTGATCGACCCCTGCCATCGGCTTGGTGGCACGGATGAAGTCCGTATAGCGCGATACCTCTGCGTCGAACACATGGGAGGTATCAATCACCTTCGGATCGACATAGAACGCCAGCATGCCGTTGGCAAAGCGCCGCCCGCCCGAGGTGGCCCCGGTTCCGGTCAGCGCGCCGCCGAGCAGCTCGCACATGAAGGCCAGACCCGAGCCTTTGTGGTCGCCGAAGGCACGGATCGCGCCGGTGCCCTTGGTGTGATCGCGCGGCCCTTCCGGCGTGAAGGGCCCGTAGAGCACGGTCGGGTCCTCGCTCAGGGTCCCGTCGGCATCGACCAGTGCGCCCTTCGGCAGCTTCTTGCCGCCGCGGCTCGCGACCAGCACCTTGCCTTCGGCGACGACCGAGGTGGCGAAATCCAGCACGATCGGATCCTGCCCCTCGCGCGGGATGCCGACGCAGTAAGGCGCGGTGGAGAGCCGCTTCTCGACGCCGCCGAACGGCGCCACCAGCAGCGAGCCGGCCGCATTGACGAAATGCACCGAGACCAACCCTTCGGCGGCAGCCATCTCGGCCCAGTCGCCGACGCGGCCGATATGACCGGCATTGCGCAGCGCAACCGCGGCAAGGCCCGCCTTCTTGCATTTCTCGATGCCGATCCGGACCGCCTGCGGCGTCACGGTCTGGCCATAGCCGAACTTGCCGTCGACCACCGCGAGCGAAGGCGTGTCGACAACCACCTCTGCGTTCTGGTTCGGGACCACGAAACCCGTCTTCTTCCAGCGGATGTAGACGGGCACGCGGATCACGCCGTGGCTGTCATGGCCGGTGAGATTGGCCGTGGTGAGATAGGTCGCGATCCGCTTCGCTTCCTCCGGCGAGGAGTCTGCGTGACCAAACACCTCGCCGACGAAGTCGATGAGGTTCTGGACCTGGATCGTGACCATCAAGAAACTCCCCGGTTAAGCATTCACCTTGGCATGGCCGCCGAGATAGGCGGCGCGGATCGCTTCGTTGCCCCAGAGCGCGTCGGGCTTGCCGCCGAGCACGATGCGGCCGGTTTCGAGCACATAGCCGTAATCGGCCACCGACAGGCCCATGCGCGCGTTCTGCTCGACGAGCAGCACCGTCGTGTTGCGCCGGATCTCCGAGATGATCTTGAACACGGCCTGCACGATGACGGGCGCAAGACCAAGCGAGGGCTCGTCGAGCAATAACAGCCGCGGCTTGGCCATCAAGCCGCGCGCAACCGCCACCATCTGCAACTGGCCGCCGGACAGCGTCCAGCCGAGTGCGTTGGTGAACTTCCGGATGTCAGGGAACAGGTCGAACATCGCGTCCGCCTCCCGCGAGATCTCCGAGGTCGGCGCGCGGCGATTGGACGCGCCGAGCATGATGTTCTCTTTCACGGTGAGACCCGGGAAGACCCTGCGGCCTTCCGGCACGTGCGAGATGCCCATGCGGACGATCGCTTCCGGACCAAGACCTGCGATCGACTTGCCGTCGAACAGGATGTCGCCGGAGGTCGGCTTGGCGAGGCCGGAGATGGCGCGCAGCGTAGTGGACTTGCCAGCGCCGTTGGCCCCGAGCAGCGTCACCACCTGCCCCTGCTCCACCGCGCAGGTCACCCCGCGCAGCGCTTCGATCTCGCCGTAGCGCACCACCAGATTGCGGATTTCGAGCAACGGCATCATTCGCTCCCGAGATAGGCGGAGACGACGTCGGGATGACGCAGCACGGCCAGGGATTCGCCGTCCGCGATACGGCGTCCGAAGTTGAGCACGGTGATGTGCTGGGCCGCTTCCGAGACCAGCGTCATGTCGTGATCGATGATCAGGATCGTCAGGCCCTGCGCCGCGATGCGCTTGAGCAGCTCGTGCAGTTCCAGCTTCTCGGTTGAGTTGAGGCCGGCAGCGGGCTCGTCGAGCAGCAGCAGCGTCGGGTTCGAGGCCAGCGCACGGGCAATCTCGATCAGCCGCTGATGGCCGTAGGAGAAGCTCGAGATCAGCTCGTTGGCCCGGCTGCCGAGCCCGACGAAGGTCAGCGCCTCCATCGCCCGCTCGGTCAGGGCGTCGTCGCCCTTCCCGACCATGGTGTTGCCGGGCCGCTCGGCGCCGATCTCGACATTCTCCAGCGCCGTCATCGAACGGAACAGGCGAATGTTCTGGAACGTGCGGCCGAGACCAGACGCCGTGCGCTGATGCGGCGGCATGTGGGTGATGTCGGTGCCGTCGAGCACGATCCTGCCGGCTGTCGCTTCATAGAGACCCGAGAGCACGTTGAGCGTCGTGGTCTTGCCCGAGCCGTTCGGCCCGATCAGCGCATGCACGCCGCCGCGCTTCACGGCGATGTCGACGCCGTCGACGGCCTTGAGACCGCCGAAATGCTTCGACAGGCCGGTGACTTCCAGCACCGTGTCGCCGCCGATCGTYGCCGGCTTCAATTGCAGGGCAGCCGCTGCCGGCGGCGCCTTGATCTTGGCGCGCCAGCGCGTGAAGGCGTCCGCAACAAAGCCCCAGATGCCGTCGGGCATGAAGCGGATGATCAGGATCACGAACAGGCCGTAGATCGCGAGATACAGGCCCGGCACGCTCTTGAGGAAGCGCAGCCATTCCGGGATCAGGATCAAGAGACCCGTGCCGATGGCAGAACCGATCGGCGAGGCCACGCCGCCGAGCAGCGACATGGTCAGGAACACGATCGATTCTGCAAAGGAGAACTGATCGGGGCTGACATAGGCGAAGCCGCCGGCAAACAATCCGCCCGCGAGCCCGCCGAGCAGCGCACAGAGCGCGAAGGCGTAGATCTTGGTGCGGAAGACGTCGATGCCGTTGACGCCGGCCGCAAGCTCGTTGTCGCGCACGGCGCGCATGGCGCGGCCGAGCTTGGTGTCGGAGAGATGCCAGACCAGGTAGCCGACGATCGCCAGCATCGCCACGCAGAAGGCGAGATAGCTCTGCGACGACTGGAACAGGTCGGGACGCTTAATGTTGGGGACGCCGTCGGGACCGCGCGTGAGCCAGATCGCGTTGATCATCACCAGCGTGACGATCTGCTGGAACGAGATCGTCACCATCGCAAGATAATGGCCGCCGAGCCGCAGCGTGGACATGCCGAGGAACGCGCCCGCGAGCAGCGAGATCACGCAGCCGCCGACGAGACACAGCCAGAAGCTGAGCTGCAGATCCGTCGTGCCCATGCCGACCGCATAGGCGCCGAGCCCGAAGAACGCCGCCTGCGCCAGATTGATCTGGCCGCACAGGCCGAGCACGACGGAGAGGCCGAACACCGCGATCGAGAACGTGGTGGCCTGCAGCAGGATGTTATGGACGTATCCGTCGAAGCGCATGTTGGCCGCGAGCGCGACCAGGATCGCCGCGCCGATGAAGTACGGCAGGTGCCGGATCACGAGCGGTTTCGAACGGATGGCGGGCGCCGGAATCGGCATGTTGTCGCTGGGTGCGCTCATGCCTTTTCCGCCACGCGTTCGCCGAAGATGCCTTGCGGCCGGAAGATCAGGAAGGCGACCAGCACCAGGAAGGCGAAGCCGTCCTTGTAGGGCACCGAGATATAGGCCGCACCAAAGGTCTCGATCACGCCGAGCGCAAGACCGCCGATGATGGCGCCGGCAACGTCGCCGAAGCCGCCGATGATGGTGGCCGCGAACGCCTTCAGCGCGATCGTCGAGCCCATCTGGATCGAGACGAACAGCACGGGTGCGACGAGGATGCCGGCAAGGCCGCCAAGCACCGCCGAATAGATGAAGGTGATCATGATCATGGTGGAGACGGAAATGCCGAGCAGCGAGGCCATTTCCTTGTCCTGCGAGGTCGCCTGCAGCTTCTTGCCGAGCAGCGTCTTCTCGAAGAACCAGAAATTGAAGATCACGAGGCAGATGGTGACGCCGATGATCAGGAGATACTGGCTGTCGAGATAGACCGGGCCGACTTGAATGCCGGGCGTTTCAAACCAGCCTTCCAGCACCTGCGGCTGCGGACCGTAGATCGCGAGCACGGAATTGGCGAGCAGGATCGAGGCGCCGATGGTGGCGATGATCACAGGCAGATAGGTGCGGTGACGCAGCGGATAATAGACGCCGAGATTGAAGATGACACCGAGCAGCGCCATGCCGAGCAGCGCGACGATGAAGGCCGCCCAATAGGGCAGACCGGCTTCGACCGCGACGACCATCAGATAGGCCGCGACCATGGAGAATTCGCCCTGGGCAAAATTCACCACGTTGGTGGCACGGAAGATCAGCACGAAGCCAAGCGCGACGAGCGCGTAGACGGCGCCGATACCGATGCCGGTAAAAAGGAGTTGTAGGGCGAGATCCATGACAAGCTTCTGTTGGAGGTCGGATGCGTTCGCCGAAAGACGGTTCGACCTCCCCGATCGAAATCGGGGAGGCCGTTTCAACGTCAGTCGTTGAACTCGATGTGCTTGTCGAAGACGATGCTGCCCTTCTCGTTCTTCACGATGTTGTAGCCGTGGAGACCATCGCCGTTCTGGTCGAAATTGTATTCGCCCTCGGCACCCGGGAACTTCTTGATCGCGAGGATGGCTTCGCGGACCTTGGCCGGATCGGTCGTGCCGGCCTTGTTGATGGCCGCCGACAAGACGCTGATGGCGTCGAAGGTCCAGGAGCTCTGGTTGTCGGGCGCGACCTTGACCGCATCGCGGTAGATCTTGCCGAATGCCTTCGAACCTTCACTGGAATCCTCGGCATAGTCCGCCACGCCATACGTGTTGTAGAGCGCGGGACCTGCGAGCTTCAGCGCGGTGATGTTGACGATCGAAGGCGAGCCGACCCACGGGATGTTGACGCCGAGCTGACGGAGCTGGCGGGCGAAGATGCCGAGATCGTTCTCGAACGTGAAGTAGGAACCGAGGATGTCGGCGCCGGACTGCTTGATCGCGAGCACGACCGGGGTGAAGTCCTGGCTCTGGTTGGCGTAGCCTTGGTCGAGCACCGAGGGGGCACCGAGCTTTTCGAGCGCGGCGGTCAACGCCTTGCCGCCGGCGGTGCCAAAAGCGTCGGTCGAGTGCAGCACGGCCCACTTTTTCTTGCCGAGCGTATTGACGCCGTATTCGGCGATGACGCGACCGGAATAGCTGTCATTGGGGCGGCAGCGGAACAGCCACTGATTGCCCATGTGGGTGAGGTTAGGATCGGTGCCGCCGATCATCACGGGCTTGCCAAGCTTGATCACGTCGGGCGCCATCGCGTGCACCTGGGTCGAACGGATCGAGCCGAGGAACCCGACGATGTCGGACTGCGCGGCGAGCTTGGAGAAAGCGAGCACGATGCCGGGATTGGTGGTCTGGTCGTCCTCGACGATCAACTCGCCTTGTTTTCCCAGGATACCGCCGGCTTTGTTCACAGCTTCGAGCGCGAGCTTGGCGCCCTTGATGGCGTAACCGCCGGATTCAGCGGCGGGACCGGTGACGGGCGCGCACATGCCGATCTTGATGGTGGCGCCTTGCGCATGCGCGCTCTTGATGAGGTATGGCGCGGCAATGCCGGCAGCAATTCCGGCCGCGAAGTCGCGTCTCGTCAGTCTCATTCATTCCTCCCTGGGGCCGGGCATCCTTGTCGGCCCTTCTTGGTCTTGGCTCTATCGCTGAATACAGAACCGGATGCTACTTACGAATTCTGCCGATACGAGTAAATTGATATTGCGCCAACATCGACTAACTGCGCAGAGCGCGCACCCAATAGTGATCAACACCCGCGACGGCTGTCTATTCTCAGCGATTTCTCACGGCATTTTCACGCATTTCGTGGCGATCGCGCTGCCCACGCATTATGCAATGATGACAGTCATGCGTAGTTGGAAAGTGATCATGCAAATTTGCCGTTACGTTTCATCCGTGACGTCACTCGCGCCCGTGGAAGCGAGACACGATTCCAACTGACCGAGCATCTCCTGCAACTCGGCGAGCTTGCGCGCGCCGAAGCGTTGCGTGATCTCGGCGTAGATCGCTTCCGAGGATGGGGCGACCGCGGCCATCAGCTTCACGCCCTCCTTCGAGATCGAGACCATGCTGCGGCGCTGGTCCGCCTTCGCGGTCTTGCGCTCGATCAGATTGCGCGCCTCGAGATCGCGCAGGATGCGCGACAGGCTCGGGCCGAGGAGAAATGCCGTGCGCGCGAGCTCTGTCACCTCCGCGGCCTCGATGGCTGCCAGTGCGCGGAGGATGCGCCATTGCTGCTCGGTCAGGCCGTGCTCGCGCAGCTTGGGACGAAATTGCCGCATCACCGCTTCACGCGCCCTGAGCAGCGACATCGGCAGCGAGCGCGAGAAGTCGCGCATCGGCACCTGCCGTGCGGCGGGCTCACTTCCGTTCGCGGGATCAGCCGGTCTCTTCGCCATGTCGTCCTTTCAAGCCGCAAAATGTTTGCAGTGCAGCAAACCCAAATTGTGTTTGACGCATTCACTTAACATGTTAAGTATCTCCGGGCACCACGATTTGTAAGATCACAGATGGCGCTTTCCAACGACGATATCCAAGCTTGCGCGAACCGTCTGCATCAGGCGGAGAAGACCCGCACCCAGATCCGGCAGCTCTCGCAGGATTTTCCAGGCATTACCATCGCTGACGCCTACGCGATTCAAAAGGCCTGGGTCGACCTCAAGCTCGCGGAGGGCCGCACCGTCAAAGGCCACAAGATCGGCTTGACCTCGAAGGCGATGCAGAGCGCGCTCAATATCGACGAGCCGGATTCAGGCGTGCTGCTCGACGACATGTTCTTTGCCGATGGCGGCCTTGTCCCGACCGAGCGCTTCATCGCCACGCGCGTCGAGGCCGAGCTCGCCTTCGTCATGAGCAAGCGCCTCGCGGGGCCGGACTGCACGATGTTCGACGTGCTCAACGCCACCGACTTCGTCGTGCCGGCGCTGGAAATCCTGGACACGCGCATCGAGCGCGTCGATCCCAAGACCAAGGCGACGCGAAAGATTTTTGACACCATCGCCGACAACGCGGCGAATGCCGGCATCGTGCTCGGCGGACGGCCGATCCGCCCGCTGGACGCCGACCTGCGCTGGATCGGCGCGCTCTGCTTCAGGAACGGCCAGCTCGAGGAGACGGGCCTTGCCGCCGGCGTGCTCAATCATCCCGCGACTGCGGTGGCCTGGCTCGCCAACAAGATCGCGCCGCTCGGCCTTGCGCTCGAGCCCGGGCAGGTCGTGCTCGCCGGCTCCTTCATCCGTCCGATCGAGACCCGCAAGGGCGACACAATTCAGGCCGATTATGGCGCCTACGGCTCGGTGAGCTGCTACTTCGCTTAGACGAACAAAAAAACAGGGAGTGAAACCGCGATGCCGCATTTCACCATCGAATATTCGGCCAATCTCGACGGCCGCCTCGACATCGGCGCCGTCTGCGAGGTGGTGCGGAAGGCGGCAGTCGAGACCGGCATCTTCCCGCTCGGCGGCATCCGCGTCCGCGCTGTCAGGTGCGAGCACTACGCGATCGCGGACGCGCGGCAGGACTACAGCTTTCTCGACATGGTCCTGCGCATCGGCGAAGGCCGCGACCTTCCCACGCGTCAGAAAGCCGGCGAGCACGTCTTCCAGGCGCTTTCAAAACATCTCGATCCCGTCTTCGCCGCCAGCAAGTTCGCCCTGTCGTTCGACATGCAGATCAACGACAAGGACACCAGCTGGAAGCGCAACAACATCCACGACGCCCTGAAAGTGGAGGCTGCCCATGGATAAGCCCACGCCGAAAGCCGATGTGTTCCAGGCCAATCGCGACCGCGCAGCACCGCTGCTGAAGAAGCTGCGGGCCGACGGCATCGGCCACATGATCGACGGCAAGATCGTCGCCTCGATCTCCGGTGAGACATTCGAGACGAAGTCGCCGGTCGATGGCGCCACGCTCGCGAGCRTCGCACGCGGCAACGCCGAGGACATCGACGCCGCAGCCACCGCCGCTGCGCTGGCCTTCAAGTCCTGGCGCGACATGGGACCGGCGATGCGGAAGAAGCTGCTGCACCGCGTCGCCGACGCGATCGAGGACAATGCCGAAGACATCGCGGTGCTCGAATGCATCGACACCGGCCAAGCCTATCGCTTCATGGCCAAGGCCGCGATCCGCGCCGCCGAGAATTTTCGCTTCTTCGCCGACAAATGCGCCGAGGCGCGCGATGGCCAGAACACGCCGAGCGACGAGCACTGGAACGTCTCGACCCGCGTGCCGATCGGCCCGGTCGGCGTGATCACGCCGTGGAACACGCCGTTCATGCTCTCGACCTGGAAGATCGCGCCGGCACTGGCCGCGGGCTGCACCGTCGTGCACAAGCCGGCCGAATGGTCGCCGGTGACGGCCGCCGTTCTGGCAAGGCTCGTCAAGGAAGCCGGCGTTCCCGACGGCGTGCTCAACACCGTGCACGGTTTTGGCGAGGAGGCCGGCAAGGCCCTGACCGAGCATCCCGCGATCAAGGCGATCGGCTTCGTCGGCGAGAGCGCGACGGGATCGGCGATCATGGTTCAGGGCGCGCCGACCTTGAAGCGCGTGCATTTCGAGCTCGGCGGCAAGAACCCGGTGATCGTGTTCGACGACGCCGATCTCGACCGCGCGCTCGATGCCGTCGTGTTCATGATCTACTCGCTCAACGGCGAGCGCTGCACGTCGTCGAGCCGTCTGCTGATCCAGCAAGACATTGCCGAGACATTCATCGAGAAGCTGACCGCGCGCGTGAAGGCACTCAAGGTCGGCCATCCGCTCGATCCCGCCACCGAGATCGGGCCGCTGATCCACGAGCGGCACCTGGCCAAAGTGTGCTCCTATTTCGACGTCGCGCGGCAGGACGGCGCGACGATCGCAGTCGGCGGCAAGGCCTATGACGGCCCGGGCGGCGGACATTACGTCGAGCCGACACTGGTGACCGGCGCAACCGGCAAGATGCGCGTGGCGCAAGAGGAAGTGTTCGGCCCCTTCCTCACCGTGCTGCCCTTCAAGGACGAGGCCGACGCCATCGAGATCGCTAACGACACCCGCTACGGCCTGACCGGCTATGTCTGGACCAACGACGTCGGCCGCGCACTGCGCGTTGCCGACGCGCTGGAGGCCGGCATGATCTGGCTGAACTCGGAAAACGTCCGCCATCTGCCGACGCCGTTCGGCGGCATGAAGGCCTCAGGCATCGGCCGCGATGGCGGCGACTACTCGTTCGACTTCTACATGGAAACCAAGCACGTCTCGCTGGCGCGGGGCACGCACAAGATTCAGAAACTGGGAATTTGATTGTCATTCCGGGGCGCGCGGAGCGCGAGCCCGGAATCCATTCATCCACCAACTCTGCTGCGCGATGGATTCCGGGCTCGGCTCTGCGAGCCGCCCCGGAATGACAGAAGACCGAGGGGAAACGCCGATGCCCGTACCGCAACACATCTTCGAACCGCCGTTCAACATCATCCGCTCCAGCCACGTCGTGCTCGACGTGACTGACCTGAAGCTCAGCCGCGAATTCTACGAGACCACCGTCGGCCTGCATGTCGAGGATGCCGACGACAAGGTCGTCTATCTGCGCGCAGCCGAGGAGCACCAGCATCACTCGCTGGTGCTGCGCAAGGCGGCGGTGCCCGCCTGCGCCCGGCTCGGCTTCAAAGTCGGCAACGACAAAGACCTCGACAAGGCCGCCTCCTTCCTTTCGGAGAACGGTCTCTCTTACGCCTTCGTCGACCAGCCCTTCCAGGGCCGCACGCTGCAATTCACCGACCCCTTCGGCTTCCAGATCGAGCTCTACGCCGCGATGGACCGGCGCCCGCATCTGCTTCGCCGCTACGATCTCTACAGGGGATGCCATCCACAGCGGCTCGATCATTTCAACGTCTTCGCCGCCGAGGTGCAGGACACCGTCGAGTTCTACGCGCGGCTCGGCTTCCGCCTCACCGAATATGCCGAGGAGGACGGACCGAACGGGCGCATTGCGGCTGCCTGGATGCATCGCAAGGGCAATGTCCACGACTTCGCCATCACCAACGGCAAGGGCCCTCGCCTGCACCACTTCGCCTACTGGACGCCGACGGCGATGAACATCATCCATCTCTGCGACGTGATGGCCTCGCAAGGCTTCGTCAAGAACATCGAGCGCGGCCCGGGACGCCACGGCATCTCGAATGCGTTCTTCCTCTACGTGCGCGACCCCGACGGGCACCGCCTCGAACTCTACACCAGCGACTACTTCACCGGCGATCACGACCACGAGCCGCTGCGCTGGTCGCTGCGCGATCCGCGCCGCCAGACGCTGTGGGGCGCGCCGGCGCCGCGGTCCTGGTTCGAGCAGGGCTCGCCGTTCAGCGGGCAGGCCGTGCGTGAGCCGAAGTTCGTCGCCGACGTGCTGGTGGCGGATTAATGCCGATGACAGGCAAAGCCTCTCTCTTCGTCGTCCCTGCCTAGTGCGCAATTGCGCACGGGAGCAGGGACCCATAACCACAGGGAGGAGTTTGGTGAAGACCCGTTGTTCGGTACTCCTACCTCATCCAATCGATAGATTCCGCGGTATGGGTCCCGGCGTTCGCCGGGACGACAGGAAGTGAAGAGTCACCAATGAAGCTCCCTCGCCTCGCCACCTATTCCGTCAAGGGTGAAACCAAGTACGGCGCCGTCCTTGAGGGCGGCATCGTCGATCTCTCCGCACGCCACGCAAAAGACTATCCGACGCTGCGCGAAGTGATCGCCGCCGGAAAGCTCGTGGGCCTTGCCGAGGAGGCAGCCAGCCTGACGCCAGACCATGCGCTCGGCGACATCACCTGGCTGCCGCCCGTGCCCGCGCCGGAAAAGATCATCTGCATCGGCGTCAACTATCCCGACCGCAATGCCGAGTACAAGGACGGCCAGGAGGCGCCGAAATATCCGAGCATGTTCATGCGCTCGCCCCGCTCCTTCGTCGGCCACGAGACGCCGCTGGTGCGCCCGCGCGCGTCAGCGCAGCTCGACTACGAAGGCGAGATCGTGCTTGTGATCGGCAAGGCCGGCCGGCACATCGCGGAAAGTGCCGCGCTCGACCACATCGCGGCGCTCACGCTCTGCAACGAAGGCTCGGTGCGCGACTGGCTGCGCCACGCCAAGTTCAATGTCACGCAGGGCAAGAATTTTGATTCCAGCGGCAGCCTCGGCCCGTGGCTCGTGCCCTACACGCGGGAATCGCAGATCGCCGACATTCGTCTGACCACGCATGTCAACGGCGAGCTCAGGCAGGAGGACCGGACCAGCCGGCTGATGTTCCCGTTCCGCTATCTCATCAGCTATATCTCGACCTTCGCGACGCTGGTCCCCGGTGACATCATTGTGACGGGCACGCCGACAGGTGCCGGTGCGCGGTTCGATCCGCCGCGCTATCTGACGCCCGGCGATGTCATCGAGGTCGAAGCCGAAGGCATCGGCATGCTACGGAATGGCGTCGTCGACGAAGCCTGACAACAATCGAAATGGAATAGTGCAATGACCACCCTCACCGGCGGCGAAGCGATCGTAAGCGGCCTTGTCGCCCACGGCGTCGACACCGTGTTCGGCCTGCCCGGCGCGCAGGTCTACGGCCTGTTCGACGCCTTCCACCAGGCCCAGCTCAAGGTGATCGGCGCGCGGCACGAGCAGGCCTGCGGCTACATGGCGTTCGGCTATGCGCGCTCCAGCGGCAAGCCCGGTGTGTTCAGCGTGGTGCCCGGCCCCGGCGTGCTCAACGCGAGTGCGGCGCTGCTGACCGCCTACGGCTGCAACGAGCCGGTGCTGTGCGTCACCGGCCAGGTGCCGACGCAATTTCTCGGCAAGGGCCGCGGCCATCTGCACGAGATGCCGGACCAGCTCGCGACCTTGCGCACCTATGTGAAGTGGGCGGATCGGATTGAAACGCCCGGCAACGCGCCGACCACCGTGTCGCGCGCCTTCCAGGAAATGACGTCCGGCCGTCGCGGCCCCGCCTCGGTCGAGATGCCCTGGGACGTCTTCACCCAGCGCGCGGACACCTGTGCCGCGAAGGTGCTGGAGCCGCTGCCCGCGCCACTGCCCGATCCTGATCTGATCACCCAGGCGGCCGCGGTGATCAGGAGCAGCAAGGCGCCGATGATCTTTGTCGGCAGCGGCGCGATCGAGGCGCGCGACGAAATCCTCGAGCTCGCCGAGATGATCGATGCACCCGTCGTCGCCTTCCGCAGCGGGCGCGGCATCGTCTCCAACGCGCATGAGCTGGGGCTCACGATGGCTGCCGCCTACAAGCTATGGCCGAAGACCGATCTCATGATCGGCATCGGCTCGCGGCTGGAGCTGCCAACCATGTCGCGCTGGCCGTATCGTCCCGACGGATTGAAGAGCATCCGCATCGACATCGATCCCGTCGAGATGCGGCGCTTCATCTCCGACACCGCCATCGTCGCCGATGCCAAGACCGCGACCGCCGATCTGATCCAAGCGGTCAGCAAGGCCGGCTACGGCAAGACCGCCGGCCGCCGCGCCGCGATCCGCGAGGCCACCGCGACCGCGCTGGCAGAGATCCAGAGCATCCAGCCGCAGATGGCCTATCTCAACATCCTGCGCGAGGTGCTGCCGGCGAACGCGATTGTCACCGACGAATTGTCGCAGTTCGGTTTCGCGTCCTGGTACGGCTTTCCGATCTACGAGCCGCGCACCTTCATCACGTCAGGCTATCAGGGAACGCTCGGCTCGGGCTTCCCGACCGCGCTTGGTGCCAAGGTGGCCAATCCCGACAAGCCCGTGGTGGCGATCACCGGCGACGGCGGCTTCATGTTCGGCGTGCAGGAGCTTGCCACCGCCGTGCAGTTCAACATCGGCGTGGTGACGCTGGTGTTCAACAACAACGCCTATGGCAATGTCCGCCGCGACCAGCGCGAGCGCTTTAACGGCCGCGTGGTCGCGTCCGATCTGGTCAATCCGGATTTCGTCAAGCTCGCGGAGTCCTTTGGTGTGGCGGCCGCGCGTGTCACCGCGCCGGACCAGTTCAAGGCGGCGATGGAAAAGGCGCTGGCCCATGACGGGCCATATCTGATTTCGGTGGAAGTGACGCGGGATTCGGAAGTCAGCCCGTGGGCGTTCATTCATCCGCCGAAGCCGTAGAGCTTCTCACGGGCTCTTCCCAGTCGCCGCCTCGCCCGGCGAGCCGATCATGTCATCGGCCACGCGAGAAATCAGGTCCTCGATACCGGTGGGAAAACTTATGCCGTGAGCATCCTCGTCAGCCATGTATACGATGGCGCGCTCCGGCCTGGAAGGTATCCAAAACTCGTACTTGGCGCGCCACAATACCAAATGAGCAAAAAGCGTCTGCAATCTTACTGAGAGCTCTTTGGCCTGTTGTTGTCTGCCTCCGCCTTTGAAATAATCGTCCTTCGAAAGCCAATCGATGATTTGCAAGTTCAGTGGGTACAAACAGTTGCTCGTATAATTGCGGATGACGCCATGCTCTAACTTCTGTCGGTCGTCCAAAGAGAGATATCCGTGGGCAAGAACGTTGTCATACGACCCATCTAGCTCCGGATGAGCACGAGTGATTTCGTCGCAGAGCCGCCGTGCCAGCGCGTTCTGTATAATGAAGGCCTTCCTCGTCGCCAGCAGCAGGGATAGCAGGTGAACAAGCTGAGCGCGCCGCGCAGTACGGGCCGCCCTCCATTGAAGAGCACTTTCGATCGCAAGCTTCGAGACATACCCCAAGGCTGCAATCACAGCACCGATCAGCGCCGTGCTCAGCCATCCCGGTATTTGCTGCATGGGCCCCTCGACTTTCGTACTCGGGTAGCCCCAAGTCTAGCCGATTTCCTGCGAGCAAGCACTCTGCTTGATTCACCGCGTCCTGCGGAACGTCAGATTGATCCGCTGCCGCCCGAGCAGGGCGTGCTCGCCATCGGCGAGCGGCGCGACGCCGTGATAGGCGAGTCGGCTCGGCCCGCCCCAGACCACGACGTCGCCATGGACGAGCCGGAAGCGGCGTGACTTGTCGCTGCGCGCCAGGCCGCCAAACAGGAAGGTCGCGGGCAGCCCGAGCGAGACCGAGACGATCGGGGCCGAATAGTCCAGCTCGTCCTTGTCCTGATGCAGCGACAGCCGCGTGCCGGGTTCGTAGCGATTGACGAGGCAGGCGTCGGGCGCAAAGTCGGTGAACCCGCCCTGCTCCGCCGCGCCTCGAGCCAGGTCGCGAAGCACCGTCGGCATCTGGGGCCATGGCGCGCCGGTTCGCGGATCGATCGGATCATAGCGATAGCCGGTGTGATCGGTGATCCAGCCGCGCTCGCCGCAATTGGTCATCGCCACCGACATCAGGTGGCCGCCGGGCGTGGTCATGCGGCGGAACGGCGACTGCGCCACGATCGCGCGCACGGCGGCGATCAGCTCGCTCTCGATCGGCCTGACGAATCCGCGCAGCAACACGGCGCCGTCGGCGATCTCCTCACGCGACGGCTGTGCCTCGGCGGCCGTGTCGAACAGATCACCCGTCAATCGCAGCGCTCATTTGGCATCATGGAAGATCACACCCAGCGTATGACGCTGGCCGGACCTGATCCGGCTGACGCCATGGCGGAGATTAACGCGGTAGGTGCCGCGTGTCCCCTGCACCGGGCGGTGATGCACGGCAAAGGCCACAGCGTCGCCCTGCGCCAGCGGCACGACCTCGGCGCGCGACTGCATGCGCGGGCGCTGCTCGGTCAGCACGAACTCACCGCCGGTAAAATCGCGTCCCGGCTCGGACAAGAGGATCGCGACCTGGAGCGGAAACACGTGCTCGCCATAGAGATCCTGGTGCAGGCAGTTGAAATCGCCGGTCTCGTACTGCAGCAGCAGCGGCGTCGGCCGCGCCTGGCCTGCCTCGTGGCAGCGCTTGAGGAACGCCGCATGCGCGGCTGGATAACGGATGTCGATCCCCATCGCCTCGTTCCAACGATTGGCAACGCCCTGAAGATGCGCATAGAGCGCCGGGCGGAGCTCCGCGATCAGATCGGGCAGCGGGTAGGAGAAATATTTGTACTCGCCACGGCCAAACCCGTGGCGGCCCATGACGATGCGGCTGCGGAAGCCCGCATCATCGGGATAGAGCGCGGCGATGGCGCGGCATTGGTCCGGCGTCAGCAGATCCTTCAGGACGGCGCTGCCCTGGGCATCGAGCTCGACGGTGATTTGAGGCCAGTCGAGGGCGTCGACGTGGGTGGCGAGGTCGACTGAGGGCTTAGGGGGTGATTTGCGTGCCGTTGCTGTCATGACTGCCACCTTCGCAAGACCGGCCCGCCCTTTGCCACCCGATTCCCGACTATCTCCTCGTCATTGCGAGCGCAGCGAAGCAATCCAGAGTCTTTCCGCAGAGGGATCCTGGATTGCTTCGTCGCAAGGGCTCCTCGCAATGACGGCGGAGGGGTATCAGCCTCGCACCGGCAGCGTCGTCACGTCGTACCCGTGCTTGATCGTCCGTTTCAGCACCGGATCCTCGAGCTCGAACTCGAACCGGTCCGCCGGGCGGATGCCGCCCTTGGCAGCAAAGGTGCCGCCGAACATGGCGCAGCCGTCGGGGAACTTGCCACCCTCAAAGCCGCGCGCGATGAGGTCGGCGACCGGCAGCATCGCGTCCAGCGTGCCCTCCTGGTAGAGCACGCGCTCGCCCTTGATGGTGGCGTAGGAGCGCAGGATCATCCTGTCCCAATGACCGATGACGTCCTCGAGCTCCCAGAGCGTGGATGCGACCGGCTTGTCGCACATCTGCTTGGAGACCGTGACGTTGTAGGCCTCGACCTTGCGGTCGGTATGGTCGGAGCCGCAGCCGACGAAGATGCGGCCCTGCCAGCCGATCAGCACGAATTCGACCTCGCCGGAGGAATCGCCGCCACAGCATTCGATGCCGTCTTCCTGGGTCAGCCGGCGCGCCGAGGCGCGGTAGTAGATCGGCGTCGAGGCCGGCGGGGCGATGCCCATCTCTTGCAGCTCGGCGATGTGCTTGTCGCGCGCGACGGGATCGCGGCCGGTCCAGCCCGCAATGACCATCTGGTCGATCGCCAATGTCAGCGGCGTGGTGGTGTCCTGGGCGTCAACGGTGAAAGTCAGGTCAAACACGAATTACGGCCTCCATGCCGGCAGCAAGCTCGAAAATACGACGGTCAGATCCGCCCGCGCCCGCCAGCATCAGGCCGACAGGAACGTCACCCTCGCGATGCGCGGGCAGCGAGATGGCGCAGCCGTCGATCATGTTGATGAGGGTGCAATTGCGCAGCGCCCGCAGGTTTTCCCTGGTGAACGCCTTGTCATCGGCGAGATCGGAAATCTTCGGCGGCGTGTTGGCGGTGGTGGGCAGCACCAGCGCGTCATAGGGCGCGACGCGCGCATTGACGCGCACGATCAGCGAGCGGCGCTCGTTGAGGAGATCGATGTAATCGGCAGCGCTCTGCGCCTCGCCGCGCATGATGCGCACGGAGACCCTGGGGTCGTAGACGTCGCCCTTGGCCGTAATGAGGTAGCGATGCCAGGCATAGCTTTCGGACGCCGCAAAGCCGCCCTTGGCGTTCATCGGGCCGATGTCGTGAAATTCGGCCATCTCGATCCGCTCGATGATCGCACCGTGATCGGCGAGGCTCTTGAGCGCGCGCTCGAACGTCGAGGCCACGTCCGCATCGAGATCGTCGAGCGCAATCGTGGTCGGCACTGCGAGCCGCATGCCCTTTACCGGCCGCGGCTTCAGCGGGACGATCGGCTCGTTCGCGAGCACGGCATCGAGAATGGCACAGCAGCTGACCGACCGCGCCAGCGGCCCGATGCTGTCGAGCGAGAAGGACAGCGGCACGGAGCCGTCCAGCGGCACGCGGCGCTGCGTCGGCTTGTAGCCGACGATGCCGTTGAAGGCGGCCGGAATCCGGCAGGAGCCGCCGGTGTCGGTGCCGAGCGCGCCATGCGCCATGCCGTCGAGCACGGACACCGCGGCGCCCGAGGACGAGCCGCCGGGCACGTGTCCCTCGGCTCGGTTCCAGGCGCCCTTCGGCGTGCCGTAATGCGGATTGATGCCGATGCCGGAATAGGCGAACTCGGTCATGTTGGTCCGCCCGATCACGACGAAGCCGGCCTTGCGCAGCCGCGCCACCGTCGCGGCGTCCTGATCGGCCGGCGCAGAATCGTCGAGCGCGCGGGAGCCGGCGCGCGTGACCTGGCCCTTGATGTCGAAGAGATCCTTGATCGAGACCGGGATACCGGCATAGCGCGACGGCGCCGCCTTGGCCTTGCGCAAGCCGTCCATCGCATCCGCGGTTGCGAGCGCGGCGTCCTTGTCGACGTGGATGAATGTGCGTTGGCCCTCGCCGGCCGGGTCGGCGATCCTGGCGAGGCATGCCTCGACCAGCTTGCGGGAGGTCGTGCGGCCGCTTTCGAGGTCGTCGGCGAGTTTCGCCAGTGTCGGAAAATCGGGCATGTCTGTCTCACGGAATATTGCGCGCGCAATCTATAGCGCCGCCTCGGTTCGACACAAGCATTGTGCGCATGATGGCATGCATGCGCATTGCTGGACCGTTGACGCGCGATGGTCGATTGTCGCATCAAGATCGAAACAGCCAGGCGTGAAGCCCAGGCATTAGCAAGAATTGCCTTTGGGAGGGTTTTCCGACATGGCCGAACCGCAGCGCGCGCGCCCGAAACCGACGCCGGAGACCCAGCATTTCTGGGACGGCACGAAAGCGGGCGAATTGCGTTTGCAGCGCTGCGACGCCTGCGCGCATGTCTATTTCCCGCCGCGCCCGTTCTGCCCGTCCTGCGCCTCGCGCAAGGTCAGCATCTTCAAGGCGAGTGGCAACGGTTTCCTCTACAGCTACGTGATCAATCATCGTCCCGCCGCTCCCGGCTTCACACCGCCTTATGCGATCGCGGTGGTCGAGCTTGCCGAAGGACCGCGGATGATGAGCAACATCATCGACTGTCCGCAGACGCCGGAGGCGCTGGAGCTCGACATGAAGCTCGAAGTCGCCTTCCAGGCGCTCGACGACAAGATCACCCTCCCCGTGTTCCGTCCGGCGAAGGGATAGGCCATGCGCAGCAACCAGGTTGCCGTCGTCGGCGCGGCCGAGACCACCGAGCTCGGTGTCATCCCCAATATGTCGCAGCTCCAGCTCCACGCGGATGCGGCGCTCAACGCCATCGCGGATGCCGGGCTGAAACTCTCCGACATCGACGGCTTTGCCACCGCGGTCGAAACGCCGCAGCAGGTCTGCCATTATCTCGGCATCAAGCCTACCTGGGTGGACGGCACCTCGGTCGGCGGCTGCTCCTTCATGCTGCATGTTCGCCATGCCGCCGCGGCGATCGAGGCCGGTCTCTGCAAGACCGTGCTGATCACCCATGCCGAGAGCGGCAAGTCGATGATCGGCAAGGCGCCGCGCTCGATCCCCGCCGACAGCCTGCAAGGACAGTTCGAGGCGCCCTACGGCATCTACGGGCCACCCAGCATGTTCCCGATCCCCGTGCTGCGCTTCATGAAGACCTACGGCATCACGCATGAGCAGCTCGCCTCGGTGGCGGTGGTGCAGCGGGAATGGGCGGCCAAAAATCCCCGCGCGATGATGAAGGACCCGATCACGGTCGCTGATGTCCTCAACTCGCGCATGATCGCCTATCCGTTCCGGCTGCTCCAGTGCTGCCTCGTCACTGACGGCGGCGGCGCGCTGATCCTGACCTCGGCCGACCGCGCCAAGGATTTTCCGAGGAAGCCCGTCTACATCATGGGCACCGGCGAGAGCGTGGAGACGCCGATGGTCAGCCAGATGGAAACGTTCAACTCCTCGCGCGCGTTCAAGACTGCCGGCCCCCTCGCCTTTAAGGAAGCCGGCATCGCGCACCGGGATGTCGACCATCTCATGATCTACGATGCGTTTGCGCATCTGCCGCTGTTCGGCCTTGGCGACCTCGGCTTCATGCCGCACGAGGAAACCGGCCAATTCATCGCGGATGGCAACACGCGCCCCGGCGGCAAGCTGCCGCTCAACACCAATGGTGGCGGCCTGTCCTACATGCATTCGGGCATGTACGGCATGTACGCACTCCAGGAGAGCGTACGCCAGATGCGCGGGATTGCCCCGGCCCAGGTGCCGAATGCGAAGATTTCGGTGTGCCACGGCGTCGGCGGCATGTTCGCGGCATCAGGCACGATCGTGTTTACGAACGAGAGGTAACGACTGTCATTCCGGGGCGTCGCGTCAGCGACGAGCCCGGAATCCATAACCACGATCGGGAGTATGGATTCCGGGCCTGCGCCTTGCGGCGCATCCCGGAATGACGGCGGAAATTGGAACGGCTAGCGGAGAACCCACATGAGCAAATCACTTCAAGACAAGGTCATCATCGTCACCGGCGCGGGCCGCGGCATCGGGCGCGAGATCGCGCTGCTCTGCGCGGCGGAGGGCGCCAAGGTCGTCGTCAACGACCCCGGTGTTGCCGCCGACGGCGCCGGTTCCAGCGCTTCGCCCGCCGAGGAGGTGGTCGACGAGATCAAGAAGCGCGGCGGCATCGCGGTGCCCAATTTCGAGTCGGTGGCGGAGGCTGTCCCCGCCAGCAAGATCGTGAAGACCGCGACCGATCATTTCGGCAAGCTCGACGGCGTCGTCAACAATGCCGGCATCTTGCGTGACATGATCTTCCACAAGATGAGCGTGGAAGCGTTCGAGGCCGTCATCAAGGTTCACCTGATGGGCTCGTTCTACGTCAGCCACGCCGCGGCGCGGATCTTTCGCGAGCAGGAGAGCGGCTCCTTCGTGCACTTCACCTCGACCTCCGGCCTGATCGGCAATTTTGGCCAAGCCAACTACGCCGCGGCCAAGCTCGGCATCATCGGCCTGTCAAAGTCGATCGCGCTCGACATGGGCCGCTTCAACGTCCGCTCCAACTGCGTCTCGCCGTTCGCCTGGACCCGCATGATCGGCACCATCCCGACCGAGACCGAAGCCGAGAAGGCGCGCGTCGAGAAGATCAAGCAAATGGGACCGGAGAAGATCGCGCCGATCTGCGCCTATCTGCTCTCCGATGCCGCCAAGGACGTCTCCGGGCAGATCTTCGGCGCACGCATGAACGAGCTGTTCCTGTTCAGCCAGAACCGCCCGCWGCGCTCGGTTCATCGCAGCGAGGGCTGGACGCCGCAAACGATCGCGGAACACGGCATGCCGGCACTGAAGGGCTCGTTCTACAAGCTCGACCGTTCGGCCGACATCTTCCCCTGGGATCCCGTCTAGCCGTTCTCCCAGCTATTGTTGCATTGCGATCTCCGGTTGTCCGGCCGGAGATCGCCCGCATTACGCCCGATTGCGGGCGAATGGTTTCCTTCCAACAAAAAACGGGAGGCGACTATGACAAAATCACTGACCAATTCTGCCGATACTGACGAGCCTTGCCTCGGGCGCCGCACCCTCTTGAAGGGCGCGGCGGCTGCAGTAGCCGCGACGGGCGTCACCATGAACGCAGCCCTGGCGGCCTCCGTCACGCCGTTCGGCCAGACCGGCACTCCGACGATATCGACGGCCCCGTTGCCCTTGGGACCGCTTCCCGGCAGCCGCTACCCGGACTCCCGTCTGGAATCCGCGAAGAAGGGGCCGCCAACGTTCGGGCCTGCCGACTTCCCGGCCTTCGCCGGCACCATGGCGGTCGAGCGTGTTGCAACCGGCTTCCGATGGGCCGAAGGTCCCGTGTATTTTGCAGCCGGACGATATCTGCTGTTCAGCGACATCCCCAACAATCGCATCATGCGCTTCTCGGAGGATGACGGTCATACCAGCGTCTACCGTCAACCCTCGATGAACTCGAACGGCAACACGATCGATCGCGAAGGACGCCTGATCACGTGCGAGCATAGCGGGCGGCGTGTGACGCGCACCGAACTCGACGGCTCGATCACCATTATTGCCGACAAATTCAATGGCAAACGACTGAACTCGCCGAACGATGCGGTCGTTACCGCCGATGGCGCGATCTGGTTCACCGATCCGGCCTACGGCATCGGTGGCTTCTATGAGGGCATCAAGGCCGACCCCGAGCAGGAGAAGAAGAACGTCTACCGCGTCGACCCGAAAACCGGCGACGTCAAGGTCGTCATCGACGATTTTGTGGAGCCCAACGGGATCACCATCTCGCCCGACGAGAAGAAGCTCTACATCTGCGAGACCGGGTTCACGGACGGACCGGACAACCCATCGCATATCCGCGTGTTCGACCTCGACGTGGCGGCGGGGAAAGTGTCGAACAGCAAGGTCTTCGCCGAGATGCCAAAGCCAAGCATCACCGACGGCGTCCGCTGTGACACCGAAGGACGGGTCTGGTGTTCGGTGGGCTGGGGCGATCCGAACGAAGACGGCGTGCGCTGCTATACGGCCAACGGCCAACTGCTTGGCAAAATTCACATCCCGGAAACCGTCGCCAACCTGAGCTTCGGCGGGCAGCAGCGAAACAGACTCTATATCTGTGGCTCGACATCGCTCTATGCTGTGTACACCGGTGTGCAGGGCGCACTAAAGCCGTGAACATCAACGAATAGCGAATGGTGAGTAGCGAATAGTCGGCAGCGGCACGCCTTCTGTTCGCTACTCGCCCTACTACCCCGTATTCCGCAATCCGGCCGAAATGCCGTTGATCGTGAGCTGAATCCCGCGCAGCACCTGCTCGTCCGGGTTCTGCGCGCGATGCTCCTTGAGCAGCTCGACCTGCACGTGGTTGAGCGGATCGAGATAGGGGAAGCGGTGGCGCACCGAGCGCTCCAGCAGCGGGTTGCCCTGGAGCAGCCGGTCCTGGCCCATGATGTCGAGCAGCGTCTCGATGCAGGAATGCCATTCGCGGCGGATCCGGYCGAAGATTTTTTCGCGCAAGGCTTCGTCCGGCACGAGCTCGGCATAGCGCGAGGCGATCGCGATCGAGCTTTTCGCCAGCACCATGTCCATGTTCGACAGCAGCATGCGGAAGAACGGCCATTCCCTGTAGAGCTCCTTCAGGAACGGCATGCCCTTGTCGGGATGCTCCGCGATCCACTGCTCGACCGCGCTGCCAAAGCCGTACCAGCCGGGCAGCATCAGGCGGCACTGCGCCCAGGAGAACACCCACGGAATGGCGCGCAGATCCTCGATCGCCCGAGTCTTCTTGCGCGAGGCGGGACGGCTGCCGATGTTCAGCGTCGCGATCTCGTTGATGACGGTGGAGGCCCAGAAGTAATCGACGAAACCGTCGGTCTCGTAGACGAGGCCGCGATAGGCCTTGAAAGCCAAATTTGAAAGCTCGTCCATCGCGGTGAGATATTCGCGGCGCGGCGCGCTCTGGCGCGGATGCAGCAGGCTCGCCTCCAGCGTCGCGGCAGCGAGGATCTCCAGATTGTTGCGGCCGACTTCGGCGTTGGAATATTTCGACGAGATGATCTCGCCCTGCTCGGTGATGCGGATCTGCCCGTTCACCGCGCCGCCGGGCTGGGCGATGATGGCGTCATAGCTCGGGCCGCCGCCGCGGCCGACCGAGCCGCCGCGACCGTGGAACAGGCGCAGTCGCACGCTGTGGCGCTCGAACACGTCGACGAGGCCGATTTCGGCCTTGTAGAGCTCCCAGCCCGAGGTGACGAAGCCGCCATCCTTGTTCGAGTCGGAATAGCCGAGCATGACCTCCTGCACGCTGCCGCGGCTGTCGACGAGGCGGCGGTAATCGTGCAGCGACAGCATGCGATCCATGATGGCGCTGGAGGCCTGCAAATCCTCGATGGTTTCGAACAGCGGCACAATGTTGATGGCGCTGCGCCCGGAGGGATGAACGAGGCCGACCTCCTTGAGCAGCACGGCCACCTCGAGCATGTCGGACATGCCCTTGCACATCGAGATGATGCATTGGGGAATGGCGTCCGAGCCGAACTTCGCATGCGCCTCCGCGGCGGAATGGAAGACGTTGAGCTCGCCCATGGTCTCGTCGCTGTATTTGACGAATGGCGAGACCAGCGAGCGCGTGCTGCGCAATTCATTGGTGAGCAGCGAGATGCGCGCGTCCTCGCCCAGCGCGAGATAGGACATGCCGGGATTGGCGGCGTCCATCAGCTCGGCGATGGTACGTTCGTGCACAGCAGAATTCTGGCGGATGTCGAGCCGCGCCAGATGGAAGCCGAAGCAATCCACCGCACGCCGCAGCAGCCGCAGCCGGCCGCGGGCGATGACGCGGGCATTGTTGGAGATCAGCGAACGGTGCAGCACATCGAGATCGGCCTGCAGCTCCCTGACGGTCTCGTAGGGCCTGCCCTTGCCGACCGGCCGGCGCGTGATCTCGACCTCGAGCTTTTCGGCCGTCGCCGTCAGGCGCGCATAGATGCCGGAGACCGCGAGACGATAAGGCTCGCCGCTCCGGTGCGGCGAGGTGTCGGGCGAGCGTTCCGCCAGCGTCCGCAGCTCCTCGGAGACGTCGGCGAGGTGCGCCGCGATCGACAGCTCCGAGCCGAGCACATGCAGCTCGTTGAGATAGAATTGCATCACCCGGCTCGACTGCAGCCGCAGCGTCCCGCGCATCACGTCGGCGGTGACGAAGGGATTGCCGTCGCGGTCGCCGCCGATCCAGCTGCCCATGCGCAGGAACGAGGCGAGCTCGCTTGCAGCCGCCTCGCCAGCCTCCTCCAGTCGGTCTTCGAGCACGTTGACCAGCCGCGGCACCTCGCGCAGGAAGGTGTAATCGTAGAACGACAGGCCGTTGGCGACCTCGTCGAGCACGGTGAGCTTGGTCCGGCGCAAGAGATTGGTCTGCCACAGCGTCAGCACCTCGCGGCGAAGCTGCTCGTCGCTGGCAGCGGCCTCGTCCGCGGTGAGCGCTACACGCTCGCGGCGGTCCAGCAGGCTGGCGACCTCCATCTCGCGGTCCATGGTGCTCTTGCGGCGGACCTCGGTCGGGTGCGCGGTCAGGACCGGGCTGACCAGCGCGGTCTTGAAGAAATTGCGCAGCACATCGGAGCTGATCCCGGCGTCCCTGGCATGGGCCAGCGTCTCCGCCAGCACGCCGGAACCAGAGCTCTGGGCGGCACTGCGGGCGCRCATCTGGCGAATGTTGTTCTGGTCCTCGGCGATGTTGGCGAGGTGGGAGAAATAGCTGAAGRCGCGGACGATCCGCACCGTCTCGGAGGTCGACATGCTGTCGAGGATCTGCTCGAGCTCGCGACGGGCGAGCCGGTCCTCGTCGCGGTGGAACCGGATCGAGGTCTGGCGAATGCGCTCGACCAGGTCGAACAACTCAGCACCTTCCTGGTCGCGCACGGTGTCGCCCAGGATACGCCCGAGCAGGCGGATGTCGTCACGCAGCCGCGCATCTGCCTCCAGCGCCTGGGCGTCCTCAGCGCGGTTCGCGCGGTTGTCGATGGCGTCGGGTGGCACGGTCTGGAGGGACATGGCTCGCTTCCTTGTTCGAGCTCGCTTCGCTGCCCGGCTCCGCCGAGTGTGCAAGTTTTTTGCCGCAGCGCAAGATGAAGTTGGGGGCGGCGCACACTGAAAGGGGCGATCACTCCTTGCGGCTAGGCCGGCACGATCACCTTGCCGATCGGCCAGAGCGCGATCCCCGCGAGCTTCAGATGGGCCCAGGCAAAGGGAATGCCGATGATGGTGACGGCGAAGATCACGGCTGTCAGCACGTGGCCGAGTGCCAGCCACCAGCCGGCCAGCACGAACCAGATAATGTTCCCGATCACCCCGAGCGGGCCGGTGCCGATATCGCCCATACCGGTGACCTCGTCGCGGTTGACCGCGCGCGAGCCGAACGGCAGCAGGGCGTAGACCGCGATGTTGAACGCCGCCCGCGCCCAGGGAAGGCCGATGATGGTAATGGCCATGATGACGGAAGCCACCAGCCAGCCGARTGCCATCCAGGCACCGCCGATGAGAATCCAGATCACGTTGAGCAGAATGGAAACGGGGGCCATTAGATTTAGGAACCTTGGGATGATCCGGGGTCAATGAGCCCTCTTATAGCACGACCTCCGCGGTCATAGTCCATGACGCCGGCTGCGTTCGGCACGCAGCGATGTGCCGACAAATCCGACATCCTCGATCCCGCGCGAAATTTCCCTTGCGCAGAGCCACAGCGTCACCGCGGCGGCACCGATCGCGGCCAGCCCCGAGATCAGAACAGGATTGGGACAGAATATGACGAGAAGATTATCGAGTGGAGCGGACCCGGTTGGCCAGCGCGGACTGCAAGAAGATGCCAGAGCCAAACCGCACAGCAGGACGGTGACAGCATTCGCTCCAGCCAGGGCGACCACGACGATCGCAAGACCCTTCTTCATGGAGAGGACGAGATCAACCACCTTCACGACCGCACAGCATGCGACCACGACAACGATGGCCAGGCCCCATCCGGAAATCCCGGCGGCGATGGCCTGACCGCTCCAAGCCCACGCAGCAGCAACACAGGCCAACAGAGTGAGATTGACCTTCACGGCTTCGGGAAATTTGCAACGAAGCGCGTAAGGATTCGCCTTCTCGATGAGGTCCAGCAATGCGCAGGCGATCAATCCGGCCGCAAAGCCGCCGAGATGGACGCCCCAGTCGATCCGCGAATTGCCGAGCGCAAACGCGATGTTCAATCCGATGTTGATGGCGAAGAAGTCGAACCTGACGTCGAGCTTGCCGAGGATCCACAGGCAGAGCAGCGCACCCAAAATGCCCGACGTGGCGCCGGACGCGCCGACGGTCAAATAGGGCGTGGAATGGATGCCATTGCCGATGACGGCGCCGAACACCATCGCGCAGAGATAGATGATGAGGAAATAGGCCGGTCCCACTCGCCGCTCGAGATGTCCGCCCCACAGCACGAGGCACAACATGTTCATGGTGAGGTGGACGAAGTTGACATGCAGGAAGCCATAGGCGAGCAGGCGCCAGTACTCATGCCGCGCGATTGCGCCCGAATACATGCCGCCATAGCGATACAGCAACTCTGCCGGCGCCGCCGGACTGCCTGCCTGGATGAAGCAGAATCCCGACGCCAGGACGGTCACCGTCATTAGCGCGTAAAGGGCCGCATGAGGAACTTCGAAGAAGCTGGCGCGGTATGAGGGCATCGGCGATCGCAAGCGGTTGGCGTGGGAACGTCAACCTAGCCGAGCCGATTACTGATTGCTACTCCAGCGTGCGCGATCAGGCGGCGCCTACCGCCCCTCGAACTTCGGCTCACGCTTCTCCATGAACGCCTTCATGCCCTCGGCCATGTCCTGTGTCTTGAACAGCGGCAGAAGCTGGAGGTAGACGTGGTGAACGTGATCGGAGAAGTTCTCGTTGAGGCCCATCCGCATCATGCGCTTGGAGGCCTGCACCGCGAGCGGCGCGTTGGCTGCGATTTCGCGGGCGATGGCGCGGGCGCGGCCCATCAAGTCGGCATCCGGCACGACCTCGTTGGCGAGGCCCCATTCCAGACACTCGCGGGCGCTGAGCGTCCGGCCGGTGAAGATCAGCTCGGAAGCCTTGGCCCAGCCGAGCATCCGAGGCAGCAGCCAGGTGCCGCCGGATTCCGGCACGACGCCGCGCTTGACGAAGGCCGCCGCAAGCTTCGAGGACTCCGCCATGATGCGGATATCGCAGCCGAGCGCGGTGTCCATGCCGTAACCAGCGGCGCCGCCGTTGACGGCGCAGATGGTCGGCTTGTCCATCGCCTGAAGCACGGTCGGCGGCGTGTTGCGCAGATTGATCGTGGTCGGCGAAGACGCGGCGCTGAGGCCATTGCCGTCGCGCTCCTTGCGCAAATCGAGGCCGGCGCAGAATGCCCGCCCCTTGCCGGTGAGGATCACGACCCGGACGTTGCGGTCCTCATTGGCCTCGGTCAGCAGCCGCGCCAGATCGTTCAGCATCGGGCCGGAGATCGTGTTCATGCGCTCCGGCGCATTCAGCGTGATCACCGCGATGTGGTCGGCGACCTCATAGAGGACTTCGTTTGCGGCGTCGGTCATGATCATTCGTTCCTGTGTTCGTAGCCCGGATGGAGCGAAGCGAAATCCGGGGTCTTTCTGACGCGAGCACCGCCCCGGATTGCGCTTCGCTCCATCCGGGCTACAAGGCTTTCAAATCTTCCGCCCCGCCTGCTCCCAATAGGGATCACGCAGGCGGCGCTTGAATATTTTTCCGGAGTCTTCGCGCGGCAGGCTCGTGCGGATCTCGATGTGCTTGGGCACCTTGTAGTCGGCGAGCGAGCCCTTGAGCCGGGTGCGGATATCGCCGGCATCGAGCGTGACACCTGGTTGCGGCTCGACCACCGCCATCAGCGCCTCGCCGAACTCGGCATCGGGGATGCCGAACACGGCGCAATCATGCACGCCGGGCACGGCGTGGAGCACGGATTCGATCTCGGCCGGATAGATGTTGACGCCGCCTGAGATCACCATGTCGCGCTTGCGGTCGCAGATGAAGACGTAGCCGTCCTCGTCGATATAGCCGACGTCGCCGGAGGTGATGAAGCCGTCGCGGTCGATCTCGGCGCGCTTCTCCGGCTTGTTGTGGTAAGTGAAGTCAGCCATTTCGGCCATGCGGGAATAGATCTCGCCGATCTCGCCCACGCCCAGCACGCGGCCGTCGTCGCCGATGAAGCGCAGCTCGGCGCCCGGCGAAATCCTGCCGACGGTGCCGGGCTTTTTGAGCGCATCCTCGGGGGTCGCGAAGGTGACGGCGCTGGATTCAGTCGAGCCGTAGAATTCGTAGATCACCGGCCCCCACCACTCGATCATCGCGCGCTTGACGTCGGCCGGACATGGCGCGGCGGCGTGGATGATGTGGCGGAGCGAGGAGACATCATACTTCCTGCGCACCGCCTCAGGCAGCTTCATCAGGCGAATGAACATGGTCGGGACCATGAAGATGGTGTCGATCTTGTATCGTTCGATCAGGTCCAGAAATTCTTCGGCCTCGAACCGTGGCATCAGCACCAGTGCGCCGCCGAGCTTGCCGGCGCGGATGCCGAACGAGTTCGGCGCGGAGTGATAGAGCGGGCCCGGCAGGATCGCGCGGGCGCCGGGCTTGAGCCCATAGATCATCGCACGCATGCGCTCGCCGGCCGCCGCCTGTTCCGGCGTGGGCGCATTGCGCCGCACGCCCTTTGGATGGCCGGTCGTCCCTGACGTGTAGATCATGTTCATGGGCTGCGGCACGACCGGGCCGTCGTAGGGCGGGTACTGTGCGAGCCAGGATTCGAAATCGATCGCGAAGTCCGGCGTCTTCAGGTGATCGGGGTCGATCTTGTAGTTGGACAGGATCTCCAGCGGGGTCGGCACGCTGAGCACGGTGACGCCTTTCGGAATGGCATCGCGCAGGGCGTGCAGCATGTCGGCATGTCCAATCAGCACGGACGTGCCGGTATCCCCGAGGATGTAGTTGATCTCCTCCGGCTTGAAGTGCCAGTTGATCGGCACGCCATAGGCCCCGAGCCGCATCGCGGCGTAGGCGGCTTCGAGGAAGGCGATATCGTTGCGCATCAGCATGCAGACGCAATCGCCCTGCTTGACGCCGATTTTGGCGAGGCCGCTCGCGATGCGATCAGCGCGGTTGGCGACTTCGGCATGGGTGCGGCGGCGCTCGCCGGAGACGATGCCGAGGAATGGGGACGTTTCGCTCATTTTTGTTTTTCTTTGTTGTTTAGCGACGTTGCCAGTTAGTCGTCATCACCGGGCTTGTCCCGGTGATCCACGTTCTTGCTTGCCGCTTCTGACCAAGAACGTGGATGGCCGGGACATCTAGCGCGAAGACGCGCTTCGCGCTTCTGCCCGGCCATGACGGAGAGCCTGTCAGTCTACATACCTCGCCTCGCGCTTCTCCAGATTGGAGCGCACCGCTTCGGTCTGGTTCGCACTGCCGATCAGCTTCTGCTGCTCGACCGACTCGGCGAGCAGCGCCGGGCCCGGATCGACCGAGAGATTGTTGAGCAGGCGCTTGGCGGCGCGGATCGCATCGGGGCTCTTGCCGGCGATTTCGCGCGCGACTTCGAGAGCCGTGGCGCGCGGGTCGTCGCAGATGCGCGTCGCGAGGCCGTAGCTCATCGCCTCCTGTGCGGAGAAGATGCGGCCGGTGTAGGTGAGATCGCGCAGGATGTCGTCGCGCACGAGCGAGGCCAGGATCGGCGTGCCGGCCATGTCGGGCACGAGGCCCCATTTGATCTCCATCACCGACATCCGCGCATCCGGTGAGAGAAAGCGCATGTCGGCACCGAGCGAGAGCTGGAACCCACCRCCGAAAGCGACGCCGTGCACGGCCGCGATCACGGGAACCGGAAGCTGGCGCCAGCCCCATACCGCCTGTTGCGGAAAGTTCGCCTGGCCATGCGTACGTTTGGTGAGATCGCGATTTTCGCCACCCGGAATTCCGTTGCCGCCTGTCTCCTTCATGGCGGCAAAACGCCCCATGTCGAGACCGGCGCAGAAGGCGCGGCCTTCGCCCGAGAGCACGACGACACGCACGCCCTTTTCCTTCGAAAGCCGGTCGGTTGCGGCAACAAGGGCTTCGAACATCGCCTGATCGAGCGCATTCATCTTGTCCGCGCGCACCAGGCGCACGTCGGCGACGCCTTCCGAGATCGAGATCGAGACGCGCTCTTCCATGGATGAATTCTCCCCTGTTCTTGTTCAGTGCCGCTTTACAGGAAGCCGGCGGCCGGATTTAGTCAATCGACCAATTAACTGACAATGCCTGCGGAGGAAACAGCCATGTTCAAGGAAAATCTTCTGGCCGGCCGGAACATCCTTGTCACCGGTGGCGGCACCGGGCTCGGCAAGTCGATGGCGGCGCGCTTCCTCCAGCTTGGAGCAGAGGTGCACATCTGCGGCCGGCGCAAGATCGTGTGCGACGAGACCGCGACCGAGCTGATGGCTGAGTATGGTGGCCGCGTCACCAGCCACGGCGTCGACATCCGCAACGCGCTCGCGGTCGAAGAGATGATCGAGACCATCTTTCGTGACGCTCCCCTCACCGATCTCATCAACAACGCGGCCGGCAATTTCATCTCGCGCAGCGAAGAGCTCTCGCCCCGCGGCTTCGATGCCGTCGCCAACATCGTGATGCACGGCACGTTCTATGTGACCCATGCGGTCGGCAAGCGCTGGATCGCCTTGAAGCAGCCCGGCAATGTCGTTTCCATCACCACGACCTGGGTGCGCAACGGCTCGCCTTACGTGGTGCCGTCCGCGATGAGCAAGTCGGCGATCCACGCCATGACGATGTCGCTCGCGACCGAATGGGGCCGCTACGGCATCCGCCTCAACACGATCGCGCCGGGCGAGATCCCGACCGAGGGCATGAGCAAGCGCATCAAGCCCGGCGACGAAGCCGGCGCGCGCACCAAGGCGATGAACCCGATGGGCCGCGTCGGCACCATGGAGGAATTGCAGAACCTCGCGGTGTTCCTGATCTCCGGCGGCTGCGACTGGATCAGCGGCGAGACCATCGCGATGGACGGCGCGCAGGCGCTGGCGATGGGCGGCAATTTCTACCAGCTCCGCGACTGGAGCGACGACGACTGGAAAACCGCGCGCGAGAGCATCATGGCGCAGAACGAGAAGGACCGGGCGAAGCGGGGGTGATGCACCCACCGCTGTCGTCCCGGGGCGCGCATAGCGCGAGCCCGGGACCCATAACCCCAGGATGAGGTTTGGCGAAGACTCACAACCCGATATCGCGCCACACTCCTCCCTGTGGCTTTGGGTCCCTGTGTCTTGGAAGCCTGTCATGATGGAGTGGGCGGGAAGCCGTTGGGTCCTTGGCGCTTGACGCCGTGATCCGGCCCGGTCTCCCGCCCGTTCCATCTATCAACCTGAACAGTTGCACGAGGC